>NZ_JARHXQ010000248.1:0-892 GCF_029222765.1 Arthrobacter sp. Cr_A7
GGACCAGTTCAGCCACTACGGTTCCAAGGGCCTGATCGTCATGGGCATCCTGCAGTCTTGGTCCCAGGGCGTCGAACTCTGGGGCGAAGCGAACATGCGGAAAATCTGGTCAGCCGCGAACGTTAAGGTCTATGGCGGCGGCGTCGCCGAAGAAGGGTTCCTCCGCGCACTCTCGGACCTGATTGGGGACTACAGCTACATCAACGTTTCCGTCTCATCAGGGAAGTCCGGGTCCAGCCGCTCCCGGCAGGAGAGCAAGGAACGCATCTTCGATGTCTCCAATCTGGCCGAGCTGGACCGCGGCCGCGCCGTGATCCTCGCCTCCGGTGCACCCGCCACGTTGGTCCGGACCATGCCCTGGTACTCAGGACCACATAAGGAAGCCGTGGAGGCATCAATCAAGAAGTACAGCCCGCAGCCGGAGGAAGAACCAGTACCGGTAGCAGCGGCGCCGGTCGTAAATCCATGGGTGACCGGGTAGGGGAGTAGGGCATGACGATCGACATCGGCCTATTCGCTGAAGCGCACAGCACCAGCGCAGAAGAGCCTGCCGACAAGGCTGGCGATGAGCAGAAGCCACCGGAGCTGGTTTACGGCTCTGCCGAAGAGTTCCTGCACGAGCAGCTGCTCCCTACTTACGTCCGCGATGTTGACGGTCGCGCAGCGAAATGGTGCATCGAATGGTATTTCCACCCGGAAGCTGTCTCCCGAATAGAAGCGCTGTGGCGCGCGTGGGAACACTTACGACTCGACGGGGCCACCGGAATCAGCGTGTGGTTCAAAGACCACGCCGACCACCACATGAGCGTGCTCCTCGACCCACGCGGACCGTTCTACAAATGCGACATGCAAAAGCACCGAGACCCTGAACACCTCGAACCAAACAAAGCCC
>NZ_JARHXQ010000249.1:0-18866 GCF_029222765.1 Arthrobacter sp. Cr_A7
GGAGCGGGATGACGTTCCGCTGGTCCGGAAGGACCGCCCATGCCAGGAGGTAGAAGATGACGGCCGGGCCGGGGAGGAGGCAGAACAGGAGGAAAGCGATGCGGACGTAGGCCACATCCACGTTCAGCTTGGCAGCGATGCCGCCGAGGACCCCGCCGAGCCAGCGCTGCGGGCCGCGTTTCAGGCCGAGGCCCCTGACGATGCTGAAAAACTTGTCCATGGCCTAAGACTTCCCTGTTGTAGGTTCGTTGTCACGTTTGCGGGCGGAGAGCACGCCGCCCACCACCAGGGCGGCGCCGGCTCCGATCATGAGGCCGATCAGGACATAGGTGCCGTTCAGGGTTACGAACCCCAGCTGGGCCACGATGATGAGCGCGGCGAGCGCCAGGACGATCAGTCCCCACACCACCGTTCCCACCCTCGCAGGTGCCGGGCCGGCAGGGTCCGTGGCCGCCGCCGTCGGGATGTCGGTGGAGTAGGTGCCCGCTGCGTGCGGCTCCGGAGCCGGATTGTTGTTGCTCATTTCAGTTGCCTTCCTGAATGGTGACGTTGCTGAAGGTGCCGTCGATCTGGACCACCAGGCGGCTGCCGGGCTCGTCGGTGTTGTAGCTGCTTTCGCGGGTGGTGGTGCCGCCGCGCTGCCCGTTGACCTCGTTGAGGTTTCCCATGGTCATGTCCGCCTTGATATCGACCGGCACGTTGTCAGGGATAACTACTGTGACGTTGCTCGCCGTGATGTCCAGGGGAATGACGACGTCGGATGGCAGCGGAGCGTTGACGGCCAGGTTGGTGAGGTCCACCGTTCCCCGGCCGGCGGTGACGTCAAAGCCGTCGCGGGCCTCAGCGATGCTGGCCGGGCTCCAGTTCACCTGCTGGAACCGCACCCGGTCACCGTTGCCCACCACGTTGTACACGCCGCCGGCGATCAGGGCAATCACTGCGAACAGGCTGAGGATTCCTGCAGTCCGGCCACGCATTCCGGCGATGAGGATCCCCAGGCCAAGGACGGCGGCGGCGCTGGCCCAGACGATGGCATTCGCGGAGTCGCCCAGGTTGATCACGTTGCCGGCGTCAAGGGCCTTGAGCCCGCCGCCTACCAGCAGGGCTGCCCCCGCTGCGATGGCAACGGCCGGTGTGCCGGGACCTGCGGGCCGCGGCTTTGGTGGCCGAGGCGGGGTGGTACCGCCATAAGGGGCTCCGCCGGTGGGGCCGCCGGGATAGGAACCGCTGCTGCCGCCGCCCCCGACGGTGCCGTCACCGAAGGAGCTGCCGCCGTATCCGCCGCCGTAGGACGGCATGGAACCCGAGGCCGGATTGGTGCCGTAGCTTGTGCCGGTCGCGGCAAAAGATGACGTGGAGGCTGTTCCGGGATAGCCCGCATCGTACGTGCTGCCGTACGTGCCGCCGTACGCGCCGCCCCGCTGCTGTCCTGCCATGGCGGGCCGGGCACCCTTGTTGCGCTGGGAGAGGTAGTAGACCAGGTAAATGGCGCCGCCCACCCAGAACACGGTCCAGAGGAATCCGCCGAAGCCGTTGTGGCTCCAGCCCCAGAATCCGCCGCCCAGGCCCGTGAGTCCCAGGATCGTGGCGATCAGCGAACCGGTCATGCCGGTGGACCAGCGGCCGGCTCCGGCTTCCTGCACATGGATTCGTCCGTCCGGTTCGGGAAGGAAGGCCCAGGCAAGCCCGTAGGCCAGGACGCCGATGCCCGCGAAGAGCGTGAGGACAATAAAGACGCCGCGGATGATGAGCGGATCGACGCCCAGCCGGTTGGCGATACCGCTGGAAACGCCGCCCACCCAGCGGTCGCTGCCGCGGTGGATTCCGTGGCCCCGGACCCAGGTGAAGAAGTCCGTTGAAGGGGCGGCGGCGGGGGCGCCGTAGCGGGGGCCGGGGTAGCTCTGGCCGGATGACGCGTCCTGGTTGCCACCGGGCTGGCGGCTGTAGCTCTGGCCAGCGCTGTCCTGGCTGGTGTTGTTCGGGACGGTGTCGTCCGGGGTCGCCTCGGATGAAGCGGACGGGTCCGGAGGTGTTGGTGCGGAGGACGGCAGGGGCTCGGTGGGCCGCTGGCTGCCCGGCCCGGGCAGGGGCTCGGTGGGTTGGTCGTCGTCGGGGGAGGGGGTCTGCGAGTTCATACCTAAATCCTCCCGTTAGGCTTGCGCGGGCTCTACTGGGGGACACCCTGAGCTATCCCTGAGTTACCCCCGGTTGGCACCGGATTGCGGTCCGGGGAACCCTGATCCGTGCTTGGATTGATCCATGACAACCGTCCCCACAAGGCCCCCGTTGGCCCGCAGCAGCGACCGCGTGATAGCCGGCGTGTGCTCGGGCCTGGCGGTGCATTTGGGCTGGCCGGTAAAAAACGTCAGGGTTGGTATGGCCCTCGCAACCCTCGCCGGTGGTGCCGGCCTGGTTTTCTATGCCTGGCTGTGGATCATGGTTCCCACCGCGGATGAGGCAGCGCGGCGCAGCGCCCGCCGCCCGGCGTCGCCCATTGCTCCTGCAGTAAGCCAGCCGCCGCCTGCCGGACCCCAGCCGCCCGCACCCGCAGGCGGGTACGTGGGCCTGCCCGCACAGGGCGCCGCCACTGCCGGTTTCCCGGGCACGGCGGGCGCTTCTCCGGTCTTTGGAACACCGCCGCTGGACGCCGGCGCACCCGGTGGCGGCCCGGCCGCGTCCGCCGAGGCTCCGGCCCCGCCCTGGTTCCGGGTCCGCAGCATGAGGTACGGCAAAGAGATCCTGCTGGGCAGCGGACTCCTGCTGGTGGCAGGAATCATGATCGCCCAGCTCCTGGGAGTGGACGTTCCCCTCGGAACCCTCATCCCGGCAGCCGCCGTCCTGGGCGGCGCCTCCATCGCCTGGATGCAGCTCGATGAAACCCGCCGTGCCGGCCTTGTAGACAAAACCAAGGCAGACCAGGCAGGCGGTTGGGCGCGCCTGGCGGCCGGCCTGGCGCTGGTGGTGGCCGGAGTGCTGGTGATGGTGTCCGGATCGGGATCATGGGAGCAGACCTGGCTTGCCCTGTTGGCCTCGGTGGCTGTCCTGGGCGGCGTGGTCCTGGTCCTCCTTCCGTGGGCACTGAAATTCTGGCGGGACCTGGAGTCCGAGCGCGCCGGCCGGATCCGGGAAACGGAACGGGCTGAGATCGCCGCCCACCTCCACGATTCCGTCCTGCAGACGCTGGCCCTGATCCAGCGGCGCGCCGGCAACGAGCACGACGTCGTCCGGTTGGCCCGGGCGCAGGAGCGTGAGCTGCGCGGCTGGCTGTTCCAGGATCCCGGCCGGGAAGCCGGGCAGCTCTCGGACCGGATCAAGGCAGTGGCCGCAGAGGTGGAGGACCTCCTGGGCAACGCGGTGGAAGTGGTCAGCGTGGGCGATGCCGCCATGACCGAAGCGCACGAGGCACTGGTCCAGGCCAGCCGCGAAGCGATGCTAAACGCCTCGCGGCATGGCGGTGGGACCGTCTCCGTCTACCTCGAGGCATCGGACGCGCAGACGGAAATCTTCATCAAGGACCGGGGTCCCGGCTTTGAGCTTTCGGATGTGCCCGAGGACCGGCTGGGCGTGCGGGAATCGATCATCGGCAGGATGAAACGGCACGGCGGGACGGCCACCATCCTCAACACCGGGAGCGGGACCGAAGTCCGTTTGCGGCTGCAGGCGGCGGGGACGGACAACGTGGAAGGGAAATCATGAACGCGAACCAGGGGGCGGCAGCAAGCCGCCCGGCAAACTCCGTCCGCGTGGTCATTGTGGACGACCATGCCATTTTCCGATCCGGGCTGAAGGCTGACCTGGACGCCAGCATCCAGGTGGTGGGCGAGGCCGCCACCGTGGAGCAGGCCATCGCCGTCATCGCCGAGCAGCGCCCCGACGTCGTGCTGCTCGATGTGCACCTTCCGGGCGGCCTGGGCGGCGGGGGCCGGGAGGTCATCGCGGGATCCGCCCCACTGCTGGGGTCCACGCGGTTCCTTGCCCTCAGCGTTTCCGACGCTGCCGAGGATGTTGTGGCCGTCATCCGTGCCGGTGCCCGCGGCTACGTCACCAAGACCATTTCCGGCGCCGAGATCACCGACGCCGTGTTCCGGGTGGCCGGCGGGGACGCCGTCTTCTCGCCCCGGCTCGCCGGTTTCGTCCTGGACGCCTTTGGCACCGCACCGGCGGACATCGCCGACGACGAACTGGACAAGCTCTCGGCCCGGGAACTGGAGGTCATGCGCCTCATTGCCCGCGGCTACAGCTACAAGGAAGTGGCCAAGGAACTGTTCATCAGCATCAAGACCGTGGAGACCCACGTCTCCGCCGTGCTGCGGAAGCTGCAGCTCTCCAGCCGGCACGAACTCACCAAGTGGGCCGCCGAGCGCCGCCTCCTCTAGGACGCTCTCTCACCTCCTGCGCCTAAAACCCAAACGCTCCATCACGTTTGGCGCCTTAAACCCAAACGCTCTATCACTCTCCTGAAGAGAGGGATAGAGCGTTTGGGTTTAACCTGCGAAAGGTGAGAGAGCGTGTTACTGGGCCTTGCCCAGGAAGTCCTGCAGGCGCTGCACGCCGGTGGCGAGGTCCTCGTCACCCAGGGCGTAGGACAGGCGCAGGTAGCCGGACGGGCCGAACGCCTCGCCGGGAACAACTGCCACCTCAACCTCGTCCAGGATCAGCGCCGCAAGCTCGGCCGACGTTTGAGGGGTGGCCGTGCCAGCCGCCGTCGGGAATTCCTTGCCCAGGAGCCCCCGGACGTCCGCGTAGACGTAGAAGGCGCCCTTCGGCGTCGGGCATTCCACGCCTTCGATGGCGTTCAGGCCGGCAACGATGGCCTTGCGGCGGCGGTCGAAGGCCACCTTCATTTCGTCGACGGCGGTCAGCGGCCCGGACACGGCGGCGAGGGCCGCGATCTGCGGGATGTTGGAAACGTTGGACGTGGCGTGCGACTGCAGGTTGGTGGCGGCCTTGATGACGTCGGCCGGGCCGATCATCCAGCCCACGCGCCAGCCGGTCATCGCGTACGTCTTGGCCACGCCGTTGAGGATGACCACCTTGTCGCCCAGCTCAGGGGCGGCGGTGGCGATCGAGGTGAAGGGAACACCGTCGTACGTCAGGTGCTCGTAGATCTCGTCCGTGACCACCCAGAGGCCCTTTGCCGCCGCCCACTTGCCGATTTCCGCCACCTGCTCGGGGGAGTAGACAGAGCCGGTGGGGTTCGACGGCGAGACGAAGAGCAGGATCTTGGTCCGGTCCGTGACGGCTGCTTCAAGCTGCTCCACGGTCACCAGGTAGTCCTGCTCCGGGCCGGCGAACACCTCGACGGGCACGCCGCCGGCGAGCCGGATGGCCTCCGGGTACGTGGTCCAGAAAGGGGTGGGGACGATGACTTCGTCGCCCGGGTCCACCAAGGTGGCGAAGGTGTTGTAGACGGCCTGCTTGCCGCCGTTGGTGACCAGCACCTGGGAAGGGTCGACGGCGTAGCCTGAGTCCCGCAGCGTCTTCTCCGCGATGGCCTTCTTCAGCTCGGGGAGCCCGCCGGCGGGGGAGTAGCGGTGGTACTTCGGCTGGGTGGCGGCGCCGATGGCTGCCTGCACGATGTAGTCCGGGGTGGGGAAGTCGGGCTCGCCCGCCCCGAACCCAATAACCGGCCGGCCAGCTGCCTTCAGCGCCTTCGCCTTGGCGTCAACGGCAAGGGTGGCGGATTCGGCAATAGCGGATATGCGTTGGGAAACGCGGGCGGCAGACATGGCAGGTCCGTTCTTCGCTTGCAGCCAGGAGGCTGGAATGTGGGATTCGACGAGTTCTACTCTATGCTGTTCACCGGACCCTCCGGGTTGCCGGTTTTGAAATGTGACTGCCTTGCAGGACGGCTCAAACAGGCTTGCGGAAGGGCCGGAACAGTCTGGTTTTACGAACGCGCAGTTCTTGCGTAGACTGGTTTACCGGTGTTGAAAACACGGATGATGACGTGCGCCCCAGTGCAAGCTGGCTGTTCGTCGTCGGAGAGTGACATTCACTCCATAGGGTAGTGGCGCAATTGGTAGCGCAGCGGTCTCCAAAACCGCAGGTTGCAGGTTCGAGTCCTGTCTGCCCTGCGCAAGCTGCCCCGGGCGAAAATCCGGGGCAAGCGCAGCAACCATGGTTCTGATCAGGGCCGGGTGATCCAACATTGCAAAGATGAGCGAGGACCAGGTGACCGAAACAGCTGCCAGCAGCTCCAAGGGCCGGCCAGCTAAGAAGGACGCCAAGGCAAACTTCTTCGCCCGCATTGCACTCTTTATCCGCCAGATCATCGGCGAACTGAAGAAGGTTGTTGCACCAACCCGCAAGGAACTGATCAATTACACGCTCGTGGTGCTGGTGTTCGTGGCCATCATGATGGTCATCGTCAGCCTGCTGGACATCGGTTTTGGAACCGCTGTCAGCTGGATCTTCGGCGGGACCGGCTCCACGGACAGCTAAGGCTGCAGGGTCCGCAGGCTGCGTGTTCCATCCGGGAAAACCGGAGGGAACAGTGGCGTGCGGAATTGAGCCATTTAAATAGGCATGTTAGGCAATGAGGAAGCAGGAGACCAAGTGTCTGAGCAGGAGCTCGAGGTAACCGAGACTGAGCTGGAAGAGTCCGCGGACATCACGGCAGAAGCCGGTGACGAGTCTGAGGTTGAGTCCTCCGCGCCCGAATCCGACGACGCCGACTCTGACGACGCCGACTTCGACGACGCTGCCGAGGCGGAAGGCGACGCCGCTTCCGGCGATTCCACGGACGCCCTCGCCGCTGCAGCCGCCACCGCAGCCGCTGACCCGGCTGAGGAATTCAAGGCCAAGCTGCGCCGCCAGGAGGGTGACTGGTACGTCATCCACTCCTACGCCGGCTACGAGAACCGCGTGAAGGCCAACCTGGAGACCCGCATCCAGACCCTGGACATGGAAGATTACATCTTCGAAATCCAGGTGCCCATGGAAGAAGTCGTTGAGATCAAGAACGCCCAGCGCAAGGTCATCAACCGCGTCCGAATTCCCGGCTACGTCCTGGTCCGCATGGACCTGACCGACGCTTCCTGGGGTGCCGTCCGCCACACCCCCGGCGTCACCGGCTTCGTGGGCAACGCCCACAACCCCGTGCCGCTGCGCCTGGACGAGGTCTTCTCCATGCTGGCTCCGGTCTTCGAAGAAGAGCAGGCCGAGAAGGGCAAGCCGGTCAACAAGCAGAACCAGGCCCCCGTGGACGTGGACTTCGAAGTTGGCGAGTCCGTCATCGTCAAGGAAGGTCCGTTCGAGACCCTTCCCGCCACCATCTCCGAGATCAAGGTCGAATCCCAGACCCTCGTGGTCCTGGTTTCCATCTTCGAGCGCGAAACGCCGGTCACCCTGGCGTTCAACCAGGTCACCAAGATCTGATTTCCCAAGAATTCGTCCCGGCGCTGCCCGCTTAGCAGCCCCGGAACGGCCGGCCGCCTCGCCATGGCGGCCAAAAACCTGAGGCACGCTCCTGTGTCCCAGGACGTTATTGAGAGAAGGACCCTACATTGGCTCCCAAGAAGAAGGTCACCGGCCTCATCAAGCTGCAGATCCAGGCAGGTGCCGCTAACCCGGCTCCGCCGATCGGTCCTGCGCTTGGCCAGCACGGTGTCAACATCATGGAATTCTGCAAGGCGTACAACGCTGCGACGGAAGCCCAGCGCGGAAACGTCATCCCCGTGGAAATCACGGTCTACGAGGACCGTTCCTTCACGTTCATCACCAAGACCCCGCCGGCTGCAGAGCTCATCAAGAAGGCTGCAGGCGTTGCCAAGGGTTCGGCTACCCCGCACACCGTCAAGGTTGCCAAGCTGACCCAGGCCCAGGTCAACGAGATCGCCTCCACCAAGATGGAAGACCTCAACGCCACCAGCCTCGAAGGCGCAGCGAAGATCATCGCCGGCACCGCCCGCTCCATGGGCATCACGGTCGAGGGCTAGTAACCCCCGCAGCCTTCCGGGCGTCGGGCAATTGACGACGACGGGCGGCACCGCCGGGAAACCGGCACCATCGAAACATTGAAATGTCGGGCATCCGGGCCGGATAACGAACCGGACCACCGACTGTGGCAGGGCCCAGCGCGGTCCGCAGACCACAACTGCACAAGGAGAAATAAGCAGCATGGCAAAGCGCAGCAAAGCATATGAGGCAGCAGCCGCCAAGATCGACGCGGAGAAGTTCTACGCGCCGTTCGAGGCAGTAACGCTCGCCAAGGACACCAACCCGTCCAAGTTCGACGCCACCGTTGAGGTTGCATTCCGCCTCGGCGTCGATCCCCGTAAGGCTGACCAGATGGTCCGCGGCACGGTCAACCTGCCCCACGGCACCGGTAAGACCGCCCGCGTCCTGGTTTTCGCCACGGGTGACAAGGCTGAAGCAGCAATCGCTGCCGGCGCCGACTTCGTTGGTTCCGATGACCTGATCGAAAAGATCGCCGGCGGCTGGACCGACTTCGACGCCGCCGTTGCCACCCCTGACCTCATGGGCAAGGTTGGCCGCCTCGGTAAGGTCCTGGGTCCCCGTAACCTGATGCCGAACCCGAAGACGGGCACCGTGACCCCCGACGTCACCAAGGCCGTCAACGACATCAAGGGTGGAAAGATCGACTTCCGCGTCGACAAGCACTCCAACCTGCACTTCATCATTGGCAAGGTTTCGTTCGACGCCGTCAAGCTGGCCGAGAACTACGCCGCAGCACTGGAAGAGGTGCTTCGCCTGAAGCCTTCCGCTTCCAAGGGCCGCTACATCCAGAAGGCCACGGTTGCCACCACCTTCGGTCCCGGCATCTCCGTTGACCCCAACGTCACCAAGGTTCTGACCGAGGCGTAAGTCCTCGAAGTTCCTCTTCCGGATCCGTCCGGAATAACAAAAACCGCCCGGCGCTTGCGCCGGGCGGTTTTTGCTTAACTTGTCTTCCCCTAATGCCTAAGCTGGGGCAATGGCCGAACCGGAGCCCCCCGCCCCAGAAGGTCCTCCTGCATCCGCCGCGCTGGACATTGCCGCTGTGGAGATTCCGGAGCCCGGCAGTGACACCCAGCCGGCCGCCGTCGCGCCTTCCTCAGACTTCTCCATATGCCATGCCATGCGGGTGGACCACGAACTGTCGCTCTGGGGAAACCTGGACCGCTGTCCCACCCTGCAGGAGGCTCTGGAGTTCTGGCGGGGCAACGAGTACGAGGAGCGGCACCTGTACCTGGCCCGCGTTGGCGGGATGCCCGCCGGACTGTGCTCGGTGACCCTTCCCCTGCGGGAGAACACCTCCACTGCCGGAATCGATGTCCTGGTTGACCCCGCATACCGGCGGCAGGGCCTAGGCAGGGCTCTTCTGGACTATGCGGAGGGCAGGGCGGTGGAACGGGGGCGTACGTCACTGGATGCGTATCACGAGGTGCCGTTGGAGCTGGTACGGGCTGACTCCGATATGGTTCCGGCCAGGTCCGGCGCCGGGGAACTGCCGCTGAATGACCTGGCCACCGCTTTTGCCTCCGCCGCCGGATATCAGTTGGAGCAGGTGGAGCGGTCAAGCCGGCTGGCCCTGCCCGTCCCTGCGGACCTGTTGGCCGGGCTCGAGTCTGAGGCCTCCGCCTTGGCCGTGGACTACGCCGTCACCGGCTGGGACGACCGCTGCCCGGAGGAGCTCGTTCACACGTACGCGGAACTGAAGGCACGGATGAGCGTGGACGTCCCCACCGCAGGACTTGAGTGGGAGCGTGAAGATTGGGATGCGGCCCGCGTCCGGGAGGAAGAGCGCACGTTTGCCCGCAGCGGCGTGCAGTCGGCGGTGGCTGCAGCCCTGCACCGCAGCACGGGGGAACTGGTTGCCTACACGGTCCTGATCTGGCGGCCCGGGGTTCCGGCGTCCATCGCGCAGCAGGACACCCTGGTGTCGGGGGAACACCGCGGCCACCGGCTGGGCCTGCTGATCAAGATCGCCAACCTGCGCCGTGCCCAGGCCAGATGGCCCTCGGCGCGCGCGGTCCTGACGTGGAACGCCAGCGAAAACCAGCATATGCTGGCGATAAATATCGCGCTTGGATTCAAGCCCGCAGGCCTTGAAGGTGAGTGGCAGAAACGGCTGGGATGATGCCCCCAATGGCAAAAGACGTGAAGATCGAGCAGCTATGGATTCCCGACTCAGTGGACGCGCCGGACGCAACGGATTTCCTCGCCGCCGTCGAGGTGGGCCGCAAGGTGAGGATGCAGACGTGGGGGAGTGACGACCTCGCCTACGGCCCGCTTGAAAAGCTCCTCGAGTTTGAGGACCCCTACGAGCGGCAGCTGATCCTCGTTGCCAAAGTGGACGGCGAAATCGTGGGCACCGTGGACATCGCACTGCCCCTCACGGACCACTTGGACCTCGCCGAATTCACCCTCGACATCCTTCCTGAGTACCAGCGCCAGGGTGTTGGCCGGCGCCTGCTCGAAGCTGCAGAACACCTCGCCCGCGCTGAAGGGCGCACCATGATCCTGGTGGACACGAACCATCCCGGCGCTTCCCTCCACGAGTTCGAACAGGCGCAGCTCGTTCCCGGTTCCGGGCAGGGCTTCGTACCGCTGGAGAGCCGCGAAGTCGAGTTCGCGCAAAAGACCGGGTACACCCTCCAGCACATTGAGCAGTTCAGCTCCTGTTCCCTGCCGCTGGACACCAAGCTCGTGGCGGACCTCCAGGCCGAGGCGGACGAGGCCAACAACGGCCGGTACCGACTCCACCACTGGACGGACCGCTGCCCGGACCAATGGCTGGAAGCCGTCGCCACACTGGAGAACCAGGCCGGGGCGGACGTGGACCCGTCCCTCGACGTGCCGGTGGAACAGGACATGGTGTTCGACGGCGGCATCCTCCGCGAGGCCGAGGAAGTGGCCATTGCGCAGGGCAGGCGGACGGTGGTCACCGCCGTCGAGCACCTCGCCACAGGTTCCCTCGTGGGACTGACCACCATCACGGTCCTGGCGCACCGCGCCGACGTTGTCTTCCAGGACGACACGATTGTGCTGCAGGAGCACCGGGGCAACAAACTGGGGCTGCTGATCAAGGTGGCCAACATGGAGCGGCTGACCGAACAGTTCCCGGATGCCCGCGTGATCTACACGTGGAACGCCCCGGAAAACCGCTACCTGCTCACCGTCAACCAGCAGCTGGGATTCCACACAGCAGGTGTGACCGGGATCTGGCAAAAGGAGCTTCCGCAGCTGCACACCAGGACCAGCTGAGCCCCGATTTGGTGGTGCAGTGCGTCCTCCCGTAGACTGGGATGACCAAAGACCGTCGGTTGTTGGAAATCCACTCTCCTGAACATGGCTCAACTCTGCAGTTGTGCGCGGAAGATCCAGTGGCTTTCCGGACGAAGGACCCTGACATAGGGCGGCCGGCGCAGGTGAACGAAGCAACGCTCCACGGATTACCGTGTTGAGCCAAGCCCCGTGCATCTGCGCGGGGCGTTTTTAGTTTTAGCTCACCTGAGCGGGGACCGTCGAATACCGGCACTATCCCCGGAAGGAGGGTTATGGCAACGCCTACCAAGGTTTCAGCAGTAGCTGAGATCACTAACGATTTCAAGGAATCGAACGCCGCTGTCCTGACCGAATACCGCGGGCTCACCGTTGCACAGCTCAAGCAGCTGCGTGTTTCTCTCGGCCAGGACACCAAGTTCGCGGTCGTCAAGAACACCCTGACCGCCATTGCAGCCAAGGAAGCCGGCGTCGAAGCATTCGACGGCCAGCTTGCCGGCCCCACTGCAATCGCGTTCATCAAGGGTGACGCAGTTGCCGCTGCCAAGAGCCTGACGGATTTTGCCAAGACCAACAAGCAGCTGGTTATCAAGACCGGTTACTTCGAGGGCAAGGCACTGAACGCCAGCGAGGTTGCCGAACTGGCAGCGCTCGAGTCCCGCGAGCTGCAGCTCGCCAAGGTTGCAGGGGTCCTCAAGGCACCCGCCGCCGCAGCTGCACGCATCATTGACGCACTGCGCCTCAAGCTTGAAGAAGAGAACGGTGCACCGGCAGCTGCCGAAGCACCCGCCGCTGAAGAAGCTCCCGCTGCCGAAGCTGAGGCCCCGGCCGAAGCTCCCGCAGCCGAAGAGAACTAATTTCTCTTTACCCCACAAGACTCCGGTGTAAGGCCCGGCCCCGTGCCGCCGAACACCACAACAGGAAGGACGCCTACCATGGCGAAGCTCAGCAACGAAGAGCTCATTGAAGCTTTCAAGGAACTGACCATCATCGAGCTCTCCGAGTTCGTCAAGCTCTTCGAAGAGACCTTCGAAGTTACCGCTGCTGCTGTTGCAGTTGCCGGCCCCGCCGGTGGCGCAGCTGCTGAAGAGGCCGAAGAGAAGACCGACTTCGACGTCGTCCTCGAATCTGCTGGCGACAAGAAGATCGCAGTGATCAAGGAAGTTCGCGCCATCACCTCCCTCGGCCTCAAGGAAGCCAAGGACCTGGTTGACAGCGCACCCAAGGCTGTTCTCGAAGGCGCCAACAAGGAAGCTGCCGAGAAGGCCAAGGAGCAGCTCGAGGCTGCCGGCGCTACCGTTACCCTCAAGTAACAGCGTTTTCCTGGAAAACCCCGTCCACTCCGGTGGGCGGGGTTTTCTGCTTTAACCCAACTGGGTAGCGCCAACTGCCGTTGTGACGGTTGAAAACGACAGTTAGCGCTACCCAGTTGGGCCGGCCTTCCCCGGGGCGCCTAAGAGGGGTCTGAGATGTCGGCAACCACAGCGTCCAGTGCTGTGGTCAGGGCGTCGGCGTCAACGAAGGCGCTGTAGCCGTGGGCTCCCGCGCCCATCGAGATACGCCGGCCGGTAATGGTGGCGTCCGCGTAGACCGGCCAGGGGTTGGTGCTGCCCAGCGGTGTGATGGTGCCGCGTTCGTATCCGGTGGCCTCAAGCGCCACGTCAGCCGGAGGCAGTGACAGTTTGTTCACGCCCACGAGTGTCCGGAGCTTGGGCCAGGAGATCTGGCGGTCTCCCGGGATGAGGGCAAAGAGGAACGAGCCGTCCTTGTGCTTGACCACCAGGGACTTGACGATGTCCCCGGGGCTGATGCCCAGGATCCCGGCCGCCTCCTCAAGGCTCTTTGCGGCAGGGCGTTCCACTACCTCCACCTGCAGGCCGCGGGCCGCGGCGTCGGCCAGGAACCGCTCCCGTCCGACGCCGTTCGTTCCGTTTGCGGATGCGCCCGCCATCAGTCGCGGTACAGCAGGAGCGCTTCGCCCTGCCCGCCGCCCCCGCACAAGGACACTGCGGCCTTGCCCGACCCGCGGCGCTTGAGTTCATGCGCCGCATGGACTGCCAGGCGCGCCCCGGAGGCGCCGATCGGATGGCCCAGGGCGATGGCCCCGCCATGGAGATTGCACTTCTCGAGCGGGTAGTCCAGGTCCTTGAGCGATTGCACGGCAACGGAACCGAAGGCTTCGTTGATCTCGATGAAGTCCAGGTCAGCGGTGGTCCAGCCTGCCTTGCCGAGGGCGTTCATGATGGCGCGGGAGGGCTGGGAGTGCAGCGAGTTGTCCGGCCCCGCAACCTGTCCGGGCTTTCCAACAACGGCCAGGTATTCCAGGCCGTGTGCCTCCGCGTAGCCGCGGGATGCCAGCACCAGGGCGGCAGCGCCGTCGGACAGGGGAGAGGAGTTGCCCGCCGTGATGGTGCCGTCCGTGACGAAGGCGGCCCGCAGGCCGGCCAGCGATTCAACCGAAGCGTTGGGCCGGACCCCCTCATCCGTCGCCACCACGAGGGGGTCGCCCTTGCGCTGCTTCACGCTGATGGGGACGATCTCGTCGTCGAACGTTCCATTCTTGGCCGCGAGGGCAGCGCGCTGGTGCGACTGGGCGGCAACGTGGTCCTGCGAGGTGCGGTCGATCCCCAGCGTGAGGTTGCGGGTCTCTGTCGAAAGGCCCATGGACTGGCCGTCAAAGGCGTCGGTGAGCCCGTCATGGGCCGCGGCGTCCAGCGCTTGGATGGATCCATACGTCCAGCCCTGCCGGGACCCGGGCAGCAGGTGCGGAGCCCTGGTCATCGACTCCTGCCCGCCGGCCACCACCACCGAGGCCTCACCGCCGCGGATCATCCGGGCCGCGTCGATGACCGCAGTCAGCCCCGAGAGGCACACCTTGTTGACGGTCACGGCCGGGACGTTCCATCCAATTCCGGCGCCGATGGAGCTTTGCCGGGCAGGGTTCTGGCCCGCGCCCGCCTGCAGGACCTGGCCCATGATCACCGCCTCCACGTCGCCGACGTCCACGCCGCTGGCATCCAGGGCGGCCTTGATCGCGTGGGCGCCCAGGTCCACCGCCGTAAAGCTTGCCAGCTGCCCGTTGATTTTTCCCTGCGGAGTGCGTGCTGCCGCGAGGATGACAACGTCGCTGTTGTCAGGGGAGTTGCCCATGGTTATCTCTTCCGCTCTGATCCGCTGTACGCCACCAAGGCTATCGTGACCCTCGTCACCTATCTATTCAAACGCCGGAACCGCTATGTGCATTCCGTGCGCGGGCTTCCTGCAAGGGGGAGAGGTCCCCATCGCAGCGGGATGCACGACGGCGGCGGCGTGCGTAGGGTGGGCGGCGGGCAACTGCGTCGCGGAACCCGCTCCGAAACAACGAACGGGAAGCAGTATCGTGAAGAAGATCCTCGCCGCGGCGGCCGTGGCAAGTCTTGCCGGACTGGCGGCATGCTCCACAGCCGCCCCTGCGCCGGGCGGCAGCACCCCATCTTCCGCTCCTGGAACGTCCACTTCGGCAGCCACCCAGGTGCCGCCGTCGGGCGCGTCCGAGGCAGCAGCCGGCGCCGAGGCGAGTGGCGCCAAGGCGGCATGTGAGTTGTTCAATTCGCTTCATGCAGACCTGCGGGCGGCAGGGAACGACGCCAATGCCTTCGAGGACGTCTACCGGGAAGCTGCGGATGCCAAGGGCAGGGTCTCCGGGGACCTGTCGGGCCTGTTCGCGTCCATCGGCGTCCTCGCCCTGGACTACTCGAGCGAAGTGGAAACCGGCGAGCCTGTGGACCAGGCGTCCAAGGACCTGGTTCGTGACGCCGTCTTCGCCAACTCCGGAACCTGCACCGCCGCGGGAGTCACCCTGCGGCTCTAACCGGCAAGGAAAGTGGTGCTTGCAATCCTGCCGGATGTGGGGTAGACACGTAGGTTATTTTGCCGTATCGTAGATATTTGCGTCTTCCCTGTTTACCTTCAGCCTTCATATAGCGGTGGGCTTTGCCTGGCAGCTGACAATCAACGTGCCGTCAACAACGTCACAGCATGGTCAGCACCGGCCCCGGGTCATATAGCGGAACCGGATGGTAGCACTGCGGATTCATTCTGCAGGGTGCACAGCGGGGGAGATCTGAAAACGCCTGAAGGTCTGTGGAAGGATCCCTCTTGGTCGCCTCGAGCACCTCTAATAACGAAACCGCTAACACCGCCGACAGCACTGATGGTGCCACTCGCCGGCTCTCATTCGCAAAGATTCACGAACCTCTTGACGTTCCGAATCTGCTTGCCCTGCAGACGGACAGCTTTGACTGGCTGGTCGGCAACGAGCGCTGGCAGGCACGCGTAGCAAAGGCTGTCGAAGAAAACGATCTCAGCGTCGCCACCACGTCCGGCCTGTCGGACATCTTCGAAGAGATCTCCCCGATCGAGGACTTCCAGGGCACGATGTCCCTGAGCTTCTCCGATCCGGAGTTCGCTGACCCCAAGTACACCATGGCCGAGTGCAAGGACCGGGACGCAACGTACTCCGCTCCGCTGTACGTCAAGGCCGAGTTCATGAACAACAACACGGGCGAAATCAAGCAGCAGACCGTGTTCATGGGCGACTTCCCGCTGATGACCGAGAAGGGCACCTTCGTGGTCAACGGCACCGAGCGTGTCGTCGTCTCCCAGCTGGTCCGTTCGCCGGGCGCCTACTTCGAGCGCGCCGCTGACAAGACCAGCGACAAGGACATCTTCACCGCTAAGATCATCCCGTCCCGCGGTGCATGGTTCGAGCTCGAAATCGACAAGCGCGACCAGGTCGGCGTCCGCCTTGACCGCAAGCGCAAGCAGTCCGTCACCGTGCTGCTGAAGGCCCTCGGCTGGACCGAAGGCCAGATCCTCGAGGAGTTCGGCCAGTACGACTCCATGCGGGCCACCTTGGAGAAGGACGCCACAGAGACCCGCGAAGACGCGTTGCTGGACATCTACCGGAAGCTGCGCCCGGGCGAGCCGCCCACCGTCGAGGCTGCCCAGTCCCTGCTGGACAACCTGTACTTCAACTCCAAGCGCTACGATCTGGCCAAGGTTGGCCGTTACAAGATCAACCGCAAGCTGGGCATCGACCGTTCCCTTGGCGACAAGGAAGCCTCTGTCCTGCACGTTGAAGACATCGTCGCCATGATCAAGTTCCTCGTTGCGCTGCACGCCGGCGAGAAGACCATCAAGGGCACCCGCGATGGCCAGGAAGTGGACCTGCGCGTCGAAATCGACGACATCGACCACTTCGGCAACCGCCGCATCCGCGCTGTCGGCGAGCTCATCGAGAACCAGGTCCGCACCGGCCTGTCCCGCATGGAGCGTGTTGTCCGCGAGCGTATGACCACCCAGGACGTCGAGGCCATCACGCCGCAGACCCTGATCAACATCCGCCCCGTGGTTGCAGCCATCAAGGAGTTCTTCGGAACCTCCCAGCTGTCGCAGTTCATGGACCAGAACAACCCGCTCTCGGGCCTGACCCACAAGCGCCGCCTGTCGGCCCTTGGCCCCGGTGGTCTGTCCCGTGACCGCGCCGGCATGGAAGTCCGTGACGTGCACCCGTCCCACTACGGACGTATGTGCCCCATCGAAACCCCTGAAGGCCCGAACATTGGTCTGATCGGTTCGCTGGCATCCTACGGACGCATCAACCCGTTCGGCTTCATCGAGACCCCGTACCGCCTGGTCAAGAACGGCGTCGTGTCCGACGACGTCCAGTACCTGACGGCCGACGACGAGGCTGAGGTGCTGATCGCCCAGGCCAACGCGCCACTGGACGAGAACAAGAAGTTCGCCGAAGAGACCGTCCTGGTCCGTGCCCGTGGTGGTGGAGGCGAGCCTGTGCTCGTTCCCGCCGAGGACGTCGAGTTCATGGACGTTTCCCCGCGCCAGATGGTGTCCGTGGCTACCGCCCTGATCCCGTTCCTCGAGCACGACGACGCCAACCGCGCACTCATGGGTGCCAACATGCAGCGCCAGGCCGTGCCGCTGGTCCGTTCCGAGGCCCCCTTCGTGGGCACCGGCATGGAGCGCGCCGCAGCCGTCGACGCCGGTGACGTTGTCATCGCCAAGAAGGCCGGTGTGGTCACCGAGGTTTCCGCCGAACTCGTCATCATGCTCAACGACGACGGCACCGAGACCAACTACCGCATCAACAAGTTCGCCCGCTCCAACCAGGGCAACTGCTACAACCACCGCGTCCTGGTGAACGAAGGCCAGCGCCTGGAAGTCGGCGGCATCATCGCCGACGGCCCGGCAACCGACCAGGGTGAACTCGCACTCGGCAAGAACCTGCTCGTGGCATTCATGTCATGGGAAGGCCACAACTTCGAGGACGCCATCATCCTCTCGCAGCGCATCGTTGCCGAGGACGTCCTTTCCTCCATCCACATCGAGGAGCACGAGATCGATGCCCGCGACACCAAGCTTGGTGCCGAGGAAATCACCCGTGACATCCCCAACGTATCCGAGGAAGTCCTGGCCGGCCTGGACGAGCGCGGCATCATCCACATCGGTGCCGAGGTTGAAGCAGGCGACATCCTGGTCGGAAAGGTCACCCCGAAGGGTGAAACCGAACTGACCCCGGAAGAGCGCCTGCTGCGCGCCATCTTCGGTGAGAAGTCCCGCGAAGTGCGCGACACCTCCCTGAAGGTGCCCCACGGCGAGTCCGGCACCGTCATCGGCGTGCGCGTCTTCGACCGCGACAACGACGACGAGCTGCCCCCGGGCGTGAACCAGCTGGTCCGCGTCTACGTTGCTGCCAAGCGCAAGATCACCGACGGCGACAAGCTCGCCGGCCGCCACGGCAACAAGGGTGTTATCTCCAAGATCCTCCCCGTTGAGGACATGCCCTTCCTTGCCGACGGCACCCCCGTTGATATCGTCCTGAACCCGCTGGGTGTCCCGGGCCGTATGAACGTGGGCCAGGTGCTCGAAACGCACCTCGGCTGGGTTGCCAAGACCGGTTGGAAGATCGAAGGCGAGCCCGAGTGGGTCAAGCAGCTGCCGAACCTGCCGCGCGAGAGTGGCCAGACCACTGTTGCAACGCCGGTGTTCGACGGTGCCCGCGAAGAGGAAATCACGGGCCTGCTGGACTCCACCAACGTGACCCGCGACGGTGAGCGCCTGATCAACTCCTCAGGCAAGACCCGCCTCTTCGACGGCCGCTCCGGCGAGCCGTTCCCGGATCCGATCTCGGTCGGCTACATGTACATCCTGAAGCTCCACCACCTGGTGGACGACAAGATCCACGCCCGCTCCACCGGCCCGTACTCCATGATCACGCAGCAGCCGCTGGGTGGTAAGGCACAGTTCGGTGGCCAGCGCTTCGGTGAAATGGAAGTGTGGGCGCTCGAAGCTTACGGCGCCGCCTACACGCTCCAGGAACTCCTCACGATCAAGTCCGATGACATCCACGGTCGTGTGAAGGTCTACGAAGCAATCGTCAAGGGCGAGAACATCCCCGAGCCGGGCGTTCCTGAGTCCTTCAAGGTCTTGATCAAGGAAATGCAGTCGCTGTGCCTGAACGTGGAAGTACTTTCCACGGACGGAACCACAATTGAAATGCGTGACTCTGATGACGCAGTCTTCACGGCTGCGGAAGAACTGGGCATCGATCTGTCTCGTGCAGAGCCCAGTTCCGTAGA
>NZ_JARHXQ010000024.1:0-5941 GCF_029222765.1 Arthrobacter sp. Cr_A7
ACCACGGCCCTTCCTCCAGGAAACTTAGCCTTCGAGCAGTTCTGTGACCAGGGCTGCGATTGGCGAGCGTTCGGAGCGGGTCAGGGTGACGTGGCCGAAGAGCGGGTGTCCTTTCAGGGTTTCGACGACGGCGGCGATTCCGTCGTGGCGTCCGACGCGGAGGTTGTCGCGCTGGGCGACGTCGTGGGTGAGAACGATCTTGGAGTTTTGGCCGATGCGGCTCATGACGGTGAGGAGGACGTTCTTTTCGAGGGACTGGGCCTCGTCCACGATGACGAAGGCGTCATGGAGGGAGCGGCCGCGGATGTGGGTGAGGGGCATGACCTCGAGCATGCCCCGGTCCATGACCTCCTCCACCACTTCCTGGCTGACCAGCGCGCCGAGGGTGTCGAAAACGGCCTGGGCCCAGGGATTCATCTTTTCGGACTCGGAGCCTGGCAGGTAGCCCAGTTCCTGCCCGCCCACGGCGTAGAGGGGACGGAAGACGATCACCTTGCGGTGCTCGCGGCGTTCCAGTACGGCTTCCAGGCCGGCGCAGAGTGCCAGGGCTGACTTGCCGGTGCCGGCCCTGCCACCGATCGATACGATTCCGACGGCGGGATCCATCAGCATGTCGATGGCCAGGCGCTGTTCGGCGGACCGGCCATGGAGGCCGAAGACGTCCCGGTCGCCCTTCACCAGGCGGACCTGCTTGTCGGGGCCGACCCGGCCCAGGGCGGAGCCCCGGTTGGAGAGCAGGACGAGTCCGGTGTTGACCGGCATCTCGGCTGCTGCGGGGATGAAGACCGGCTCATGGCCGTACAGGGTGGAGATCTCCTGTTCGTTGGCTTCAACCTCGGCAACGCCTGTCCAGCCTGAATCCTTGACCAGCTCGTTGCGGTACTCGTCGGCGGTTAGCCCCATGGCGGAGGCCTTGACCCGCATCGGCAGGTCCTTGGACACTACCGTGACGTCCCGGCCTTCATTGGAGAGGTTCTTGGCTACGGCGAGGATGCGGCTGTCGTTGTCGCCGCTGCGGAAGCCCAGGGGCAGCACCTCTGCGGAAATGTGATTCAGCTCCACCATGAGGGTGCCGCCGTCGTCCCCGATGGGGATGGGCTGGTTGAGGCCGCCATGTTTGACCCGGAGGTCGTCAAGGAGCCGGAGTGCCTTGCGTGCGAAGTAGCCGAGTTCGGGATCATGCCGCTTGGCCTCAAGCTCGGTGATTACCACCACCGGGACGATGACTTCGTGTTCGGCGAAGCGAAGCAGTGCGCGGGGGTCGGACAGCAGGACCGAGGTGTCGATCACGAAGGTGTGGATGTCGGCTTCCTTTCCGGAGACGGCAAAACCGGCCGCAGCATCCGTTGCTGCGCCGGTTTGTGTGGTGGCTCGCATGGCGCGAGAGGTAGCTTTCCCTCCCTGGTCAAAAACGACCTCGGGCAGTTGTTCAGAAGTAGCCACATCGACTCCAGCCCCGGGCGCCAGCCCGGATTTGTTATTGGTGAGGCGGCTCGGCCACGAGGCCGGGTCCGGCCTCCCATACAACCGGTGCGATGTTTCGCTCCATGTACTGGCCTCCCCGATCAGCCGGCGGTTTTGCCTGCTGATGGATATAACGTAATTCCACCCCAAGTAATTTCCGCAACCATTACGCGGCGATTCCTGTTGCGCTTGCGTGAACTCGCAGTGAATGGCGGATGTCAGGAGCCGAAGCGCCGCTGCCTGCCCGCGTAGTCGCGGAGGGCACGCAGGAAGTCCACCTTGCGGAAGGCGGGCCAGAGCGCCTCGCAGAAGTAGAACTCGCTGTAGGCGCTTTGCCACATGAGGAAACCCGAGAGCCGTTGCTCGCCGGAAGTCCGTATCACCAGGTCAGGGTCCGGCTGCCCGCGGGTGTAGAGAAAGCGGGAAATGTCGTCCACGCTCAGCTCGTCGGCAAGCTGCGGGATGTCCTTGCCTTTGGCCATGGCGTCGCGCAGGAGTTCGCGCACGGCGTCCACGATTTCCCGGCGCCCGCCATAGCCCACCGCAACGTTGACGTGGATCTTTTCGCGGACCGGCGTGCGCGCAGTCAGCTTGTTGAGGCGCTCGGCGAGGTATTCGGGAAGCAGTTCGGGCGCCCCCATCGCGTGGACGGAGATGTTGGAGTCCTCGTCCAGACGGTCCAGGGTGTTGGCGATGATGCCCATCAGGAGGTCCAGCTCTTCGCTTGAGCGGTTCATGTTGTCCGTGGACAACATGTAGAGCGTGACCACCTTGACGCCGAGCTCCTGGCACCAGCCCAGGAACTCATGGATCTTGTCCGCGCCGGCCTGGTGGCCCTGGCTGGTGGGGGCGTTGAACTGCTTGGCCCACCGCCTGTTGCCGTCCACCATGACCCCGATGTGGCGCGGGATCCGGTCCCGGGATAGGTCTTTGAGGAGCCTGCGCTCGTAAAAGCCGTAGAGGAACCCGGGCAACTCCACGCGTCCACTCACCTGACTTCCTTGCTGTACGTACTTGCCACATCCTAGGCTACCGCCAGCCTGGGCAGTGGCAGTCCACCGGGCACCGGCGGCCGGAGGATGAGAGACTACCCGCCAGTAACTTACCGGGGCGTAAGTTATTCTGGAGCGATGAAGAGCGACTCTCCGGATACCCCGCACGTGCCGGAGCCGAAGAGACATCCGGCGGAAGCAAACCCTGAAACCGCTGCGGTGGACGACGCCGCGGTCAGGCTCGCTGAGCTGCTGATGATCAAGCCGAAGTGGCGCGGCTGGATCCATACCGTGACAGCACCGCTGGCCCTCATCGCCGGGATTGTCCTGGTGGCATTGGCTCCGACGCCGGACCGCAAGATCACATCAGCCATCTATGCCGCCACCGGCGTGCTGCTCTTCGGGATCAGCGCGATATACCACCGTGGCAACTGGTCCCCCGGCGTAAAAATGGTCCTCAAAAGGCTGGACCACACCAACATCATGCTGGTGATCGCGGGCAGCTATACCCCGCTGGCCTGGACCCTCCTGGACCGTCCGCAGGCGGTCCTGCTGCTGTGGGTCATCTGGTCCGGAGCCATCCTTGGCGTGCTGTTCCGGCTCCTGTGGACGGACGCGCCGCGCTGGCTGTACGTTCCCATCTACATTGCGCTGGGTTGCGGCGCCTTGTTTTACCTTCCGCAGTTCTTCCAGGCCAGCGTTCCGGCAGCCGTGCTGATCTGCGTCGGCGGCGCCCTCTACATTGCCGGCGCAATCTTCTACGCCCTGAAGAAACCGAACATCAGCTATCACCACTTCGGCTTCCACGAGCTCTTCCACGCTTTCACCGTTTTTGCCTTCGCGGCCCACTTCACGGCCATCACCCTGGCAGTGCTGGGCTGAGCTGCGGCAGGCGGAAAGCGGAGAGTCCGGGCGCCTTACTCCCGCGGCCGGGACTGGCCGGGGGCAATGCCGTTCCCGTCGCCGTCGGACCGGCCGGGTTCGGGGGCATTGAGCCCGTCCTGGGCGTCGGACGCCTGCACGTCGGCGGCGGCAGCGGCCGCAAGGCGGTCCTCCTCCACCTGGGCACGGTACCGCACCCTGCGGATCCGCCGCACCATGTCGACGATCAGCAGTGCGGTGGCCACCACGAAGAAGGCAGTCATGATGAAGCCCAGGAGGCCCGGCGTCACCTGATCCTCCGAGATACCTTCCCGCAGAGTTGGGGTGGGCAGCGGTGTGGGGGTTGTGGCCAGGCTGAGGAGCAGACGATGCACGTTTAATACCTTCTGTGGAACGGGTTGCAGCAGGCGGCGGACAGCACGGCCACAGGGCCTGAACCTATCTTCTACGCGGCATAGAAATTGCCTGCGGTTCTATCTTAGCCCCGCGAACAGATCCTTTTCCGGGAGCTCCGAGGGTACCCGGGAGCGGATCAGCGAGTAGTCCTCCCACGGCCAGGCGCGCCGCTGCATCTCAGCGGAGACGGCAAAGAAGAACCCCAGCGGATCCACCTGCGTCCGGTGGGCCCGGAGGGCGTCGTCGCGCACTTCGAAGAAATCCCCGCAGTCCACCTGCGTGGTGGTGGGGTGCGGAGCCGGCGGCGGGGTGTGCCCCTCGGCGTCGGACTCCAGCCACGCGGCCAGGCGCTCGGCGTACGGGGACTGCAGGCCGGCCTCTTCCAGCGCGAAGTGCAGCGCACGGAAACGCTCGGGGCTGAAGGCCCGGTCATAGTAGAGCTTGCTGGGTTCCCATGGATCCCCCGCCTCCGGGTAGCGGGCGGGGTCGCCGGCGGAATCGAAGGCTTCAACGGCAACCCGGTGCGCCATGATGTGGTCCGGGTGGGGGTACCCGCCGTTTTCGTCGTAGCTGAGGATGACGTGGGGCTTGAAGGACCGCACCAGCCTCACCAGCGGTGCTGCAGCATGGTGCAGGGGCAGGGTGGCGAAGGAACCGGAAGGCAGCGGAGGCAGCGGGTCGCCCTCGGGGAGCCCGGAATCAACAAAACCCAGCCAGCGTTGCCTGATGCCCAATATGGCGGCGGCCCGGTCCATTTCCAGCCGCCTGGCCCCTGCCATGTCCCGCTTCGGGTGGGGTTCGCCCTCCACCGCGGGGTTTTGGATGTCCCCGCGGGAACCGTCCGTGCACGTAGCAACCATGACATCCACGCCAGAGGCGGCATACATGGCCATGGTCGCAGCGCCCTTGCTGGATTCATCATCCGGGTGGGCGTGGACTGCGAGCAGCCGTAGCGGTGCCGGGGAGTTGCTGGACGCTGTCATGGAAGGACGGCTCCTAATTCATCTTTTGCCAAGTGCTGCTGAATGGACGGGGAACGGGGGTGGACTGCTGCCGGTCGCCGCTGCAACCGGCCCCGGCGGAAAGGGCACTAAACTGGTCTGGTGACTTCCCCGGACCAGCCGGCTCCAACCGCGCCCGCAGACACTAGCCTAGCCAATCGCTATGGTGCTAAAAAGCGCGGCTTGACGCCCGCCGCCAAGCGCACCATTGCGGGCGTGGCCCTGGCCGGAGGAATCGGCTTCATGGCGTGGGTTTCAACGTCCAACTCGCTGACGGACGTCACGTTCAAGGACGTGGGATACACCACTCCCGATGCCACCCTTGCTGAGGTGGACTTCCAGGTGACCCGCGAGCCGGGGACCGCCGTCAAGTGCGCCGTCAAGGCGCTCGATGCAAAGTACGCGGTGGTCGGCTGGAAAGTGGTGGACATCCCCTCGGACGCAGCGGAAGGAACGGCCGACGGCGGCAGGACAGTTTCGCAGCGTGTGGCCGTGCGCACCGAGTCGCTTTCCGTGTCCGGCGTGGTGGACAGCTGCTGGATAGCTGACGGAACAGCGTAAGACATGTGATGTGCGCCGCTCCATTGTTGGGTTAAGTCCGCGGGATTGACTACAATGGAGCAATACCTTTACCCCGCTGAGCTGGTTGCTGTTCCACAAGTGGCCACCGTGGCGGGGTCTTTTGCATGTAGGACCATTAGAGGAGAAGTCCGTGTCTACCACCAACAGCGCAGCTGCAGCCTGGCTCACCCAGGAAGCTTTTGACCGCCTGAAGGCAGAGCTGGACCACCTTTCCGGCGCTGGCCGGGCGGAGATCGTCCAGAAGATTGAAGCAGCCCGGCAGGAGGGTGACCTTAAGGAGAACGGCGGCTACCACGCGGCCAAGGAGGAACAGGGCAAGATCGAAGCCCGCATCCGCCAGCTCACGGCGCTGCTCCGCGACGCCCATGTGGGCGAGGCTCCTGCAGACGACGGAATCGTTGAGCCAGGCATGATCGTCGTCGCGAGGATCGCAGGCGACGAAGAGACGTTCCTCCTGGGCTCGCGTGAAATCGCCGGCGACTCGGACCTGGACGTCTTCAGCGAAAAGTCACCGCTGGGTGCGGCCATCCTCGGCCACAAGGAAGGCGACACGCTGAGCTACGTTGCTCCGAACGGCAAGGACATCAAGGTGGAGATCCTGTCCGCCAAGCCGTACGCAGGCTA
>NZ_JARHXQ010000250.1:0-1574 GCF_029222765.1 Arthrobacter sp. Cr_A7
GGAGGACTGCCACCGGGAATCCGCTTTCCCTTTTCTTTGACGTGACGCGCGGCACTGCCTATAATCGAGTGAAACGATTCAAAGAGTGACCTGCATCCCGCCGAGTGAGGATGATCACCAACTCCACCAGCGGCCCCCAGTCACCAAGACAATCCGGAATGGAAGCACTCCGGTTCCTTGCCAACGAAGACGAAGGAAATCAGCATGAGCATAACGCCCACCGTGCATGCCCAACCCGGCCTCACAACCGGTACCGGGGGCAGGGATCCGAAGAGGGCCGCAATGAGCGGCTGGATCGGCGGCGCCCTTGAGTACTACGACTTTGCGTTGTACGGCCTTGCCGCCACGCTCATCTTCCCCGCCATCTTCTTCCCGTCCGAAAACCCCACTGTCGCGATCATCGCCTCACTGGCGACTTATGCGGTGGGTTACGTCTCCCGCCCCGTCGGCGCCATTGTCCTGGGAGCATACGGCGACAAGCACGGGCGCAAGAACGTGCTCGTCCTGGCCATGCTGCTCATGGGCTTCGCGACGTTCGCCGTCGGGCTCCTGCCCACGTACGGGCAGGTGGGCATCCTCGCCCCCGTCCTCCTCGTGATCCTCCGCCTGGTGCAGGGGTTTGCGGTGGCAGGCGAACTCGGCGGCGCCAGCGCCATGATCGTGGAGCATTCGCCTGACGCCCGGCGCGGCTTCTTCGCAAGCTTCAGCCTTCAGGGAACGCAGGTGGGCTCCATCCTGGCCACCGGCGTCCTGCTTCCGCTGGCTGCCCTTCTCCCTGCCGACCAGTTCCAGACCTGGGGCTGGCGCATTCCGTTCCTGCTCAGCGCCTTCGTGATCCTTGCCGGGTACATCATCCGCCGCCGGGTCCAGGAGCCCCCGGCCTACCTGGCGCAGTCTGACAGCGCTGCGGCGAAGCGCCGGTTCCCGCTCCTCGACCTCCTGCGCACCCACCCGCGGGTCATGATCCTGTGCGTCATCATGACGTTCACCAACGTGATCGGCATGGCCACCCTCATCTTCGGTGTCTCCTACGCCACCCAGGAGGGCTACGGCATCGGCTTCTCCAGCAGCGAGTTTCTGTGGGTGACCCTCGTGGCCAACATCGCCGCAGTAGTGACCATCCCGATGTTCGGCGCCCTGTCCGACAAGATCGGCCGGCGGGTGCTGATGGTGGCCGGCGGACTCGGCGGCGGCCTGGCCGCGGGCGGCTACCTGTGGGCGATTGACCAGAGGAGCCTGTTCCTGGTCTTCGTCAGCGTTGTGATCGTCCAGGGAATCTTCTTCCAGATGTGGAACTCGACGTTTGCCACTTTCTTCCAGGAGCAGTTCCCCATGCGGATCCGGGTGACCGGCTTCGCGGTGTCGCAGAACGTCGGCCTCATGATCGCATCCTTCTTCCCGAGCATCTTCACCGCCGTGGCTCCTCCCGGCTCAGCCAACGTTCCCGTGGTCATCGGGCTCATCACCTTCGGCATTTGCCTCGTCGCCGCCGTGGCCACCTTCCTGTCCACAGACACCAAGGGCAAGTCCCTCGAGGACCTCGAAGTACACAAGGCCTGACAGCAATAGACAGC
>NZ_JARHXQ010000251.1:0-18781 GCF_029222765.1 Arthrobacter sp. Cr_A7
GGATCAGCGCAGGCAACCAGTCCCAGCAATGCTGCTGCTGTCAGGGCCGCGACGGCGGCGGGTTTCGTTCTGGTGATGGCCAAGATTCCCCCTTGGGAAGTAGGTAGCGGATGCATCGGGTGCGCTCGTTGCAGCAACTATCCGCCAGCGCCGCGAAGGGAATCAAAGGCCGCCGCAACCCGGAGATACAGGGCGTAACCCCGGTTAACCGGGCGACCGCGGCAGTCACATTCGGGCCGTCTGCGAATCAAGAACCAAGTAGCGCGCGCCGCACGTCGCCTTTTAACGAGTACCCGGGGCCTAAAGACAGGTGTGGGATTACGCGTGTGCTTAGCAGCTGCCGCAACCTACCGTTGGGCTAGCAGCGGCCAATGGGGGCCGCTCACCGGTCTCAGGAGCACACATGCGCACTTCCCCGTCAAAGCCGTCGGTTCCACGCCGCCTCGCCGCTGCCGTTGTCCTGCCGGGCCTGCTGGCCACCAGCTTGGTGCTGGCGCAGCCGGCCGTCGCCGGGACATCGTCCAACGGATCGATCTGCAATGGCGTGGTGAACCAGCTGGCACACCGGGGGACCGTCCAGGAAAACCTGCTGAAAGCCGCGGCCAAAAAGAACGCCGATGTCATTGCCAGGCTGCAGGCTGAACGTGATGGGCTGGCGGCACAGCAGGCGGCACTCATGGAGCAGAAGGCTGCAGTGAATACGGAGATGGCGGCCCTCGAGGCGGAGGCACAGCAGCTGGCGAAAGACGTCAACACTGCCGACGCCGACATCGCCAGGCTTGACGGGGAGAAAACTGCAACGCTGGCCGCCATTTCAGACACCCGGGAGGCCCTGGCCATCCTGCATGTCGACAAGGCTGGGGTCGAAGCCGAGCTCGCGCCCCTGCTTGAGCAGCAGGCTGCGGCTGAAGCGGCCGCTGCCGGTCTTCGCGCCGAAGCCGCTGCCCTGACCGCGGAAATGGCCGGTGCCCAGCGCGCGATCGATACCGCCGCCGGTGAGCTTCTGGTCTTTCAGGAGGCGGCTGGGAAGGCGGCCTCTGAAGTGGTGGCCAAGGAAGCCCAGATCGAGGCGGCAGAGGAAGATCTGGTAACCCTGGCCACCGCGGCGCAAGAAGCCGCCGCGGCGGTAGCCACCGCAACGGACGAACTGACCGCAGCCAAGAATGACCTCACGTCATGGGAGACAGCGGGCGAAGCCGCTGAGGAGGCCCTGCAGGCGCAGCGGGAGACCATCGGGCTGGCGGAGCAGAAGCTCGCGCAACTGGAGGCAACGGCGGCGGCAGCGGACAAAGCGGTGGCCGATAAGAAGGCTGAGATCGCGGCCGTCGAGGCGGGGCTGGAGGCCGATGAAGCTGCCGCCGGCACAGCGGCGGCAGCGCTCGCAGCCAAGACGGTAGAAATTGCTGCGGCCGAGGCACTCCTCGTTACCCTGCAGACGGAGGCGGCGGCAGCGGCAGCAGCGATGAAATCCAACGATGACCACATCGCTGCTGCCGAAGCGGAGGCAGCGGTATTCCAGGGCCGGATCGACGACGTCAACAGCCTGATAACGGCCACGCAGGGTGAGCTGGCAACGGCCCAGGCCCAGCTGAGCCAGCTGGAGGCCAACAAGAACACTCTTGAAGCAGAGATCGCGGCGTTGACGGCGAAAATAGACAAGAACAATGGCAGCGCGAACGGCCTTATTACCCAACGGGCTGAGAAGCTGACGCTGCTGGCTGCCGTCAGCGGGCAGATCACCGACAAAGACGCCGAGATTTCCGGACTTCAAGGGGACCTGGCGGCCCTTAACGCGCAGGTGTCATCCTTGAACAGCCAGTTGCTGGCCAGGCAGCAGGAAAGCAGCGCGCTGCAGACGCTGTCCGTGCCGCTGCAGTCGGTCTTGACGATTGCGAATGCGGCCGTCACGGCCAAGGAAGGCGAGATCGCGAAGCTGGCGGCCGAACTTCCCGCGCTTGAGGACGCCGTGGACCAGGCCAACGGTGCCGTGGCGGGGAAGCAGGGTGAACTGGACGCTTTGCAACAGCAGCTCACAGTGCTTACGGACACAGCCACTGTGGCATCAGGCGAAGTCTCGGCCCAGGAGAAGATTCTGGAGGATCTGGAAGCGGCGCTGCCGACACTCATCGGGAACGTGGCCGATGCCGAGCAAGCCATTGCCGGCCAGAGGGCCGTGGTGGAGGCAAGGAAGGTGGCTTTGGCGGAGGCCGAGGCGGCCCGTGTTGCAGCGGAGTCAGCGGTGGGAGCCAAACAGCTGGAAATTTCAGGTCTCAAAGGCGAACTTCCGGCCCTTCAGGCGGCTGTTGATGCAGCGCAGAGTCTGGTTTCCAGCAAGACGAAAGAGATCGAAAGCCTGAACGCGATCATGGACAAGCTGGTGGCTGACCTGGCCCTGAAGAACGCGGAAATCCAGTCCAAGGAAGCGGAGATCCTCGTGCTGCAGGGCAGGGTGACGCCGCTTCTGGCCCAGCTCACCGCTCTGGAAGGTGAGATCACGGCGGCGGAATCAGCGCTCAAGGACCTGCAGCTCCAGCTGAACGCGCTTGACCGCCAGCTGGTGGAAGCCCAGGGTGTGCTGGCCGGCCTGCAGGGCAGGAAGGGGAGCAACAGTAAAAGCATCGATGCCCAAAAGGCAGTGGTGCGTAGCTTGCAGGATCAAGTGGGAGCAGTGCAGACGAAGATCAATGCCATCGACAAGCAGATCGGGAACGGAGGCTGTGCCGTCTAAGGGCGTGGAAGGCCGGCGCCCAATGATGTGCGCCGCAGCGAAGGGGCCCGGCCGTCAGGCCTGGCCCCTTCGTGTCTGCTCAGGAGACTACCCCAGAGCCTCAATGACTTCCTTCGCCACGTCCTCGCTGGACTGTGGTTTCTGCCCCAGCCTCATCAGTTGCTGAGTATTCCGAACATCACAGAAATAAGACGGGTACCGCCATGGTTATGCCTTTCGTGCCCGCCGTGACCCGGTGGGCAAAACTACGCAACGCTTCGAAAGGCCGGCACCTCACGTGACTCTTCCGCTTTCCATCCTTGACCTGGCAACCATCGGCAAAGGCCAGACGGCGGCGGAGAGTTTCGCAGGCAGCGTGGCCATGGCTCAAAGCGCCGAGCGGCTGGGGTACCGGCGGATCTGGTACGCCGAGCACCACAACATGTCTTCCATCGCTTCCTCCGCCACCAGCGTGCTGATCGCCCACGTGGCTGCGCAGACGGAAAGCATCCGGCTGGGCGCCGGCGGCATCATGCTGCCCAACCACTCACCGCTGACAATCGCCGAACAGTTCGGCACCCTGGAAACCCTGCACCCGGGGCGCATCGACCTCGGCCTGGGCCGCGCACCCGGCAGTGACCAGAACACCATGCGCGCGCTGCGGCGGGACCCGATGTCTGCGGACAGCTTTCCGCAGGACGTCCTTGAGCTCCAGGGCTACCTCAGCGGCCCCACCCGCATCCAGGGTGTGGAAGCCACCCCGGGCAAGGGCACAAACGTGCCGCTCTACATCCTGGGCTCGTCCCTGTTCGGCGCACGGCTGGCCGCCCAGCTGGGACTTCCCTACGCCTTCGCTTCGCACTTTGCGCCCAATGCGCTGCAAGATGCCGTGGCCATCTACCGCCGGGAATTCAAGCCCTCCGCCCAGCTGGATGCGCCGCACGTGATTGCCGGCGTGAATGTTATTGCCGCTGATTCCGCCTCTGAAGCGCAGGCCATGCTGCAGGAGACGAAGCGCGCAAGGGTCTCCCTGTTCTTCGGCGGCGGGCGGGAGTTCACCGACGACGAGGCGGACATGATCCTCGACTCACCGCAGGGCCAGCACGTCTCCCAGATGATGACCTATTCGGCGGTGGGTACGCCCGACGCCGTGATGGAGTATCTCGACAGCTTCGGCCGGCACGCCGACGCCGACGAACTCATCGTGGCCCACCAAAGCACCGGCACAGAGGCCCGGTTGCGGTCCGTCGAGCTGCTTGCCCAGGCGGCCGGCCTGGCCCGGGTGTAGCCGGGGGCGGCCACGCGCCGCCGGACTTTTCCACATACGCAGCTTTTCCACATACGCAGTGCTTTTACACATACGCAATGGTGGGGACTTTCGGCGGAAACCGGCCGGGCGGACCATGAGGGATGTCCCCTCCGGAGTTCCGGCGGACCTCCGGGGAGGGGCACCACCCGATCGCCGCGGGCCATCCCGCGGCGGCCTTATCGGGTGCGTCCTGCCTAAGGGGTGCACGAATGGCGATGCCGCTGAACCAAAGCGTGGCGGATTCCGCGCTGCTTACCAGGTCCCTCCCGCTGGGGCTGCTCCGTTCCTTCATCCAGTCCGACGCGGCCGGCGACGGGCTGACTCCCACCCTGCTGGCGGAACTCAAGGTCCTCGCCCGGGTTCCGGGGCTCCTGGTGGCATGCAATTACGGCGGAACGCTGTGCGATGCCGAGGGGATCTCCACGGAAACCCTCCCCCTGGGAAGCGCTGCCATCGCCCTGCGCGCACTGGCGGCGCTGCCCAACACCCATGCCGCCGTCATCTCCGGCCGTTCGCTTCGTGACCTGGCTGCCGTATCCCGCCTGCCCGCGGAGGTGCATCTCATCGGCTCACACGGTGCCGAGCCGGACATGCAGTTCGCGCATGTCCAGCCGCTGGCCACCGAAGCGGTCCTGCACAAAGTCAACGCAGCCCTCACTGAGGCTGTGGGCTTCCACAAGGGCATCTGGATCGAGCGCAAGCCTGTGGCCGTTTCGGTCCACACCCGGCCTGCCACCGCGGACGTCGTCGCGGCCGTCACGGAAACCGCCCGGGAGATAGCCCGCAGCCACGGGCTGTTCTTCATCGTGGACGGGTCGGTCCTGGACCTTTCAGTCGTGGAACCGGCGAAGGCCGAGGCACTGGAAAACCTCCGGTCGCGGCTCGGCGCCAGCGCTGCAATGTACGCCGGCGACGCCTACAGCGACGAGCTCGCCATCGCCACCCTCCGCGGGCCGGACATGGGCCTGCGGGTGGGCCCGGGGGAGACCCGCGCCGCGCACCGGCTCCGCGACCCGGAGTGCTTTGCCCGGGTCCTGGCCATCCTCTTCGAATTGCGCCGGGCGTGGCTGTTCGGCGAGGACGCCGTGGGGCTTGAGCGGCACTCCATGATCGGCAACGGATCCTCCACCGCCCTTGTCACCCCGGACGCCAGGATCTGCTGGATGAGCCATCCGCTCCCGGACTCCGGGTCACTCTTTGCCCACATCCTCGGCGGCGATGCGGCAGGGCACTTCTCCATCGAGCCCGTCAAGGCCTCCCAGGTGCTGGGCCAGCGCTACGTGGACAGCACCATGATCGTGGAGACCCGCTGGGCGGACGTCACGGTCACGGACTACCTTGAACCTGCCCCGGAAGGCATCACCAGCCTGGTGCGGGTGCTGTCAGGAAGCGGTGCGGCCCGGATCGTCTTCGCACCACGCCCCGACTACGCAAATGCGCCGTTCAGCATGGAGGCCCGCGGCGACGAACTGCATGTTGCGGGGACCTCGGACCCCATTGTCCTCTACGCCCCGGGCGTGAAGTTCGCCATCACCTCGGACGGCCGGCACGCCACGGCCACGGCCGCGGTCAACCTGCAGGACGGTCCAGTCGTGCTCAACCTTCGGTGCGGCGACACCGAACACCAGCCCGCAGATCCCGGCGGCGAAACGGACCGGCGGGCCGGCGTGGCACTCCACTCGCGGAGCTGGGTGCAGAGCCTGGACCTGCCCGGCGTCAAGCCCTCCCTGGTGCGCCGGTCCGCCCTGGTGCTCCGCGCGCTGGTCCACGAACCCACCGGCGCCGTGCTGGCCGCGCCCACCACGTCCCTGCCCGAAGGGATCGGCGGCACCCGCAACTGGGACTACCGGTACTGCTGGCTGCGGGACGGGTCCATGACCGTCAACGCGCTGGTGGACCTTGGTTCCACGCAGGAAGCGGCCGGTTTCCTGGGCTGGCTGGGCCGGATCCTCGAGCACGCCCCCGGCCCGGAATGGCTGCATCCCCTCTACTCCGTGACGGGCGCGCCGCTCTCAACCGAAGCGGTCATCGACAGTCTCCCCGGGTATGCCGGCTCCCGGCCGGTCCGGATCGGCAACGCTGCGGACCACCAGGTCCAGCTGGACGTGTTCGGCCCCATCGCGGAACTGATCCATGCCCTGAGCGAAAAGGAATCGGCGCTGACCGACGGCCACTGGGAGCTGATGGTCCAGATGGCTTCCGCGGTGCTGGCCCGCTGGCACGAACCCGACCACGGCATCTGGGAGGCACGGCGGGCTCCCCGGCACCACGTGTACACCAAAGTGATGTGCTGGGTGACCCTCGACCGGGCGCTGCAGACGGCCGCCCGGCACGGGCGCACCCCCGACCCCTCCTGGGAAGCCACCGCCACAGCCATCCGGGACGAGGTGCTGCGTGAAGGCTGGGATGAGACAGCATCCTCCTACACCGTTGCCTATGACAGCCCCGATCTGGACGCCGCCGTCCTGCACATCGGGCTGTCAGGCCTGCTGGACGTCTCGGACCAGCGCTTCCTGGATACGGTCACGGCCGTGGAACGGGAACTGCGGGTGGGCCCCACCGTGTTCCGCTACAGGTACGACGACGGCCTGCCGGGCCTGGAGGGCGGGTTCCACATCTGCACCACCTGGCTGATTGAGGCGTACGTTGCGGTGGGGCGGGTTGAGGAGGCCTGGGACCTTTTCGACCAGCTGGTGAACCTCTTCGGGCCAACCGGCCTGCTGCCCGAAGAATACGATCCCGGCACCGAGACCCACCTGGGGAACCACCCGCAGGCGTACTCCCACCTCGGTTTCATCCGGTGTGCGCGCCTCCTGGACGCCCTGCAGGGCAGAAGGTAGCCGCTTGTCCTGATTGCTGCCTAGAGTGGAAGTTCCGGGTGCCTGCAGCGGACGGTTCCGGCAACGGAGACCAAGGCAGGAAACCCACCATGACAACCACATCCCAGGGCGTAGGATTCCGCTCCGAACGCGGGCCCATCCTCATCGCCCTCATGCTGGCCACGGGGCTCGTCGCAATTGACTCCACCATCGTGGCCACCGCCGTCCCGTCAATCGTGCGGGACGTGGGCGGGTTTTCGTCATTCCCCTGGCTCTTCTCGGCCTACCTGCTGGCCCAGGCCGTCTCCGTGCCCATCTACGGCAAGCTGTCCGACATGGCCGGCCGCAAGCCCATCATCCTGTCCGGCATCGGACTGTTCCTGCTCGGCTCCGTCCTGTGCGGCCTCGCCTGGAGCATGCCCTCGCTGATCGCGTTCCGGGCCCTGCAGGGGCTCGGCGCCGGCGCGGTGCTGCCGGTGTCCATCACGATCGCCGGCGACATCTATTCCCTGGAGGAACGCGCCAAGGTGCAGGGCTACCTCGCCAGCGTGTGGGCCGTGTCCTCCGTGGTGGGGCCAAGCCTCGGCGGAATCTTTGCGTCCCTGGGCCTGTGGCGCGGGATTTTCCTGGTCAACGTCCCCCTGTGCCTGCTGGCAGGATGGATGCTGCTCCGGACCCTGCACGAGAACGTGGACCGGGCCAAGCACCGGGTGGACTTCGCCGGGGCGGCGCTGCTGGCAGTTTCCCTGGGACTGCTGATCCTTGGCGCCCTCCAGGGCGGCCAGGCATGGGAGTGGAACTCACCCGCCAGCATGGGCGTCTTTGCGGCGGGCGGCGTGCTCCTGGCCCTCTTCCTCCTGGTGGAGCGGCGGGCGGCCGAGCCCGTCCTGCCGTCCTGGGTGGTGTCCCGCCGCCTTCTTGGCACCACCGCCATGGTGTCCTTCGGAGTTGGGGCGGTGCTGATCGGGCTGACCTCCTTCGTGCCCACCTTCCTGGAAGGGGCATTGTCCAGCTCACCCCTGGTGGCCGGGCTGGCCCTGGCCGCGCTGACCGTCGGCTGGCCGATCAGCGCCTCGCAGGCCGGCCGGCTGTACCTGCGGATCGGCTTCAAGGCCACGGCCCTCATCGGCGTTTCCGTGACGGTGGCGGGACTCCTGGTCCTGGCCCTGACGGCAGCCGTACCCAACGTGGCGTCCGTGGCCGGCAGCTGCTTCCTGGTGGGACTCGGGCTGGGGCTGGTGGCCACCCCCACCCTGATCGCCGCCCAGTCCAGCGTTCCCTGGAATGAGCGCGGCGTGGTCACCAGCACCAACATGTTCGCCCGGTCCATCGGCAGCGCCCTGGGCGTGGCGGTGTTCGGCGCCGTGGCCAACGCAATCTACGCGGGAACCCCGGGCGGGGACAGCAGCGGGCAGGCGGTGGTGGCCGCTTCCGGTGCCGTCTTCCTGGCCGCGCTGGTGGCCGGTCTGGTCACCGTCGCCGCGGTCCTGGCCATGCCCGCTGTCCGCGCCGGCACCAGCGGAGGGAAGGGGCCGGACCAGGTCCTTGCCGATGCGGAGGACAGCACCCAATAGCGGCAGTGCTACCGGGAGGCGCGGAAGATCTCCGGTGCCGGGCGGGTGCCGGTGGCAAGGTCGGCAAGGATCCGGCCCACCACCGGCGTGAACTTGAAGCCGTGCCCGGAGAATCCGGCGCCGATCACCACTGGTCCGATCCGGTCCAGGATGAAGTCCTCGTCCGGGGTAGTGGTGTAGGTGCAGCTGATCGCCTCGAAGGAATCGGCGTCCACTCCCGGCAGCCAGGTCCGGGCGTAGTCCTGCAGCGCCGCGAGCTGCCTGGGTTCGGGCTGGAAGGACCGCCGGTCCGGGTCCACCACTGGCCCCACGCCGTGCCACCCGGCCTTGATCCCTTCGCCCGGGGTATGCATTCCGTACACGGGGGAGTACCAGCCCTGGTAGTCCCCGCCGGTACCGGGGTAGTGGTTGAACCCGGGCCACACAGCCTGCCCGTCGGTGATCCGGAAGTGCGCGGGCTGTTCCTGCGTGACGGTGAGCTTCGGGACCCGCAGCTTCGCATTACCAGCGGCACCCAAAAGCTTTTCGGTCCAGCCGCCCGCCGTCACCACCACCTGGGCCGCGGTGACCACCTCCATGCCCGCTGCGGACTCGAAACCCAGCCGGACGCCGTCGTCCATCACCTCGAAGTCCACCACCTTGGTGTGGTGCCTGATATCGGCGCCGCGGGCGACGGCAAGCCGCTGGAAGGCGGGCAGCGCGGCCTCGGGATTGAGCTGGCCGCCGTCGGGCATGTGCAGCACCTGCTGGTCGAACCGGATGCCGCCCCACCGCTCGGCAGCCTCGGCCGGGCGAAGGAACTCCGCACGGATGCCGGCCTGGGTCAGCGCGGCAGCGACGTCGGGAAGCATCGGCTCCGGGCCGTGGTTCACAATGCCGGTCCGGGTGAGCAGCTTCTCGCCGCTGTCCTGCTCAAGTTCGTCCCACAGGGCCAGCCCTTCGGCCAGCATGGCCACGTACTCCGGGCGGTGGTAGCCGGGGTTCAGGTTCCGGGTGGTGCCGTGCGAAGCGCCGATCCGGTGCCCCGGGCCGAACTGTTCCACCAGCGTCACGTGGCGGCCCCGGCGCGAGAGCGCCCACGCGGCAGCCGAGCCCATGGCCCCGCCGCCGATCACCACAGTGTCAAGGATGGTCTGCATGGTTCTCCAATTGCTCTCTCGGTCCGGGTTGTGCAGTCAGTGCGTTCCTACGTGAGCAGCAGCGCGACGCCGATCATCGCAGGCACAGCCACGATGGTGGTAATCAGGACGGTGTCCTTTGCCACTGTAAGTCCGGTCTTGTAACGGCTGGCGGCCACGAAGACGTTCTGCGCGGTTGGCAGCGCCGAGGTCACCACCACCGCGAACAGGGCGTTGCCGTCCATCCCCAGGGCAAACCGGGCGAAAAGGTACGCCAGCGCCGGCTGGACGGCCAGCTTGAAGCCGCTCGCGAGCAGGGTGTCCAGGCGCCGGGCCGCCGCGGCCTGCAGTGGCCGCGTGCCGTTCAGGCTCATCCCGAACGCGATCAGCATCGCGGGGATCGCGGCCCCGCCGATCAGGTGGATGGGTTCCATGACCAGCGCCGGAACCTGGAAGCCGGTCCCGGCCACCACCAGCCCCAGCGCCGAACCCACGATCATGGGGTTCCGCAGGATCATCACGATAAAACTCAGCGGAGTGGTGCGGTGCGAGCTGGTGCTCGAATCCAGGATCATCAGGAACAGCGGGGTGAAGAAGGCGAGCTGGAAAATCAGCAGCGGGGCCACATAGCTGGCATCGCCCAGGACGTAGACGGCGATGGGGATGCCAAGGTTGGCCGAGTTGGCCAGCGACGCCGCCATGGAGGACATCAGGGATTCGGGCAGAGAGCGTTTCAGCCAGAACTTGGCGAGGGTAAAAAAGATAACCGCCGTGGACATGGCGGCCACCGCCGTCACCAGCAATGGTTCCGCGAAGACTTCCTGCAGGCGGGCCTTGCTCAGCGTTTCGAAGAGCAGCGCCGGGCTGGCAACGAAGAAGGTGAGGGAGCTGAGGACCTGGCGGGCGTTGTCTCCGAGGATTTTCCGCCGGCCCACAAACCAGCCCACCAGGATGATGCACCACACCACAAAGAAGCCCGCCAGCACTCCTAGCACGGGGCAACCTGCCGGGCGCGGCGGAGTTGTCTACCGGGGCTCACGCTCCGGGTTAGAGTGCGGCGTTGTTAAGGGCGAACGGCGGGCGCATCATCCCGGGGGTGAGTCCCTCGGCGGGGTCGTTGCCCAGCTGGATGACCTTGTTGTTCTCATCCACATGGACCACCCGGGGCTCGTACGCCTTGGCTTCCTCGGAGGTCATCTGTGCGTAGGTAATCAGGATGACAATGTCGTTCTCGTGCATGAGGTGCGCCGCTGCACCGTTGATGCCGATGACGCCGGAGCCGCGCTCGCCCGCGATGGTGTACGTCTCCAGGCGGGCCCCGTTGGTGACGTCCACAATGGACACGAGCTCACCGGGAAGGATGTCGGCAGCATCCAGCAGGTCCAGGTCAACGGTGACCGAACCTACATAGTGCAGGTCGGCGTGCGTGACGGTGGCCCGGTGGATTTTGGACTTGAACATTGTTCGATTCATAACGGCACAAGTCTAGCGCCGGCCCCGCTTCCCCGCAGTGACGCAGGGAACACTTCGCAACGCCTACTGATGAGACAACGTACGACGGCGGGTGGTTACGCGGCGTCGTCCCGCCCCACTGCCGCGGCGGCGGCCGCCAGGGTTTCGCGGGCTGCGAGGATGGCAGGCCGCTGCGCGCTTGAACGGCGCACCGAGGTGAAAACCGTGCGGTGCGGCTTGCCCGGAAGCTCCAGCAGCTGGGCAGAGGTGCCGCGCCCGGTCCACACCAGGTCCGGCATCAGGGCCACCGCGTTGCCGGATTCAATCAGCCGGATCTGGGCCTGCAGGTCCGCGGTTTCGAAGCGGACGTCCGGTTCGAAACCGGCGCTGCGGCACGCCTGCTCCGCCCAGTGGCGCGACGCGGCACCCCGTGGCTCCATGACCCAGGCGAGTTCGGCGGTGTCCGCCAGCCCACGGATGGCCGGGCCGCCGTCGGACGCCGGGGGAACAGCCAGCCGGATGGCATCCTTGGTCAGGCGTACGCGGTCCAGCTCGGAATAACGTGGCGCGGCGTGCCCCGGGTACTGCTCGGCGATGACCAGGTCGAAGTCCCGTGCCCACGTCTCGTGGAGCGCCGTTTCGGGCTCTCGCTGGATCATCTCGATCCGGACCTCGGGGTATGTGGTGGACATCCGTGTGAGGGTGTCCGGCATCAGCGCCAGCGCTGCCGACTGGAAGACCGCGATCCGCACGGTTCCAGTGACGGTGGTCAGCGACGCCGCCAGGTCCGCCTCGGCCTGTTCCATCGTCTGGAGCAGCTGCTCCGTGTGGGCCACCAGCACTTCAGCCTGCGGCGTCAGCTGCACCCGCCGGCCGGTTTTCCGGAGCAGTTCCACACCCACCTCCTTTTCCAGGAGGGCAAGCTGCTGGGACACTGACGACGGGCTGTACTGCAGTGCGTCCGCCACCTCCGCAAGGGTCCCGCGGATGCTTAATTCCCGGAGCAGCCGAAGCCTGCGGACATCAAGCATGAGGAATTCCTTACCGAAACTAACGAATATAGGTTAGAAGTAGTCACTTTATCTAATGCAAGCATGCTTGCATACTGTTGGGACCGAGTTACCCCCGTCACAGCCGATTTTCGGCGTGCCGCGGCGGGGTCGCACCCCAAGCAGGAGTTCCTGATGAGTACTAGAGATATGAGCCAGTCGGTCATGCGGCGCAAGCCCATCGATGACATTGAGGAAGAGAACAAACACAGTGGTCTCTTCAAGTCACTCGGGCTGTGGCAGCTGACCGCCATTGGCGTAGGCGGCATCATCGGTGTCGGCATCTTCTCCCTCGCGGGGCTGGTGGCCGCTGGAAGTGAAAGCGCACCCGGAGTGGGGCCGGCTGTGCTGATCTCGTTCCTCGTTGCCGGGCTTGCGTCCGCAGCAGCTGCACTGTCCTACGCGGAGTTCGCGGGAATGATCCCCCGCGCCGGCTCCGCCTACACTTACGGCTACGTGGCCCTGGGCGAAATTATCGGCTGGTTCATCGGCTGGGACCTCCTGCTGGAATACATCGCCATCGTGGCCGTGGTGGCCATCGGCATCTCCGGCTACTTCGACGCCTTCCTCTCCGGCATCGGCATCAACATGCCCCTTTGGATGACCTCCACTGCTGACGAGGGCCGGGGCGGTATCGTGAACATCCCGGCCATCGTGGTGTGCCTCCTGGTGACCTGGATCCTTTCCCGCGGTACCAAGGCGTTTGGCCGGTTCGAGCTCGTGGCCGTGGCCATCAAGGTCCTCCTGATCCTCTTCATCATCGGACTGGGCGTCTTCTATATCGACACCAACAACTACAACCCGTTCATGCCCAGCGGCTTCGGCCCCGTCCTGGCCGGCGCGGCCACCGTCTTCTTCGCCGTCTTCGGCTACGACGCCATGAGCACCGCCGCGGAAGAGGCCAAGGACGGCAAGAAGCACATGCCCAAGGCCATCATCCTGTCGCTGATCATTGCCATGCTGCTTTATGTAGCCGCCACGCTGGTGCTGACCGGCATGCAGAACTACAAGGACATCGACCCCACGGCCGGTTTCGCCTCGGCCTTCACGGGTGTTGGGCTGCCGGTGATCGCCACGATCATCTCCGTGTTCGCCGTCCTGTCAATCCTTACCGTGATGCTGACCTTCCTCCTGGGCGTCACCCGCGTCTGGTTCTCCATGAGCCGCGACGGCCTGCTGCCCGGCTGGTTCGCCAAGACCGACCGCCACGGCACCCCGCAGCGCGTCACCTGGATTGCCGGCGTCGCCTCGGCCCTGCTGGCGGGCGTCTTCCCCATCAAGGCTGTTGCTGACCTGACGAACATCGGCATTCTGGCGGCGTTCGTTGTGGTCTGTTTCTCCGTGATCGTGTTCCGCTACAAGAGGCCCGACGCGCCGCGCACCTTCCGCCTGCCGCTGATGCCTGTCATTCCGGCCTTCGGCGTCCTGGCATCGGCCTTCCTGATGTTCCAGCTCCACTGGGAAACCTGGGCACGCTTTGGGGTGTGGCTGGTGGTGGGCCTGGCGATCTACTTCTTCTACGGCAAGAAAAACTCCCTGATGAACCCCGCCAGCCCGCGGCACGAGGAGATCGTGGAGATGCACCGCCCCCTCCGCTGACCGGCCCTCGGGACGCTCTCTCAGCTTCCGCAGGTTTTTACGCGACGCCCTCTCGCATTGGGAGGAAATAAAAGAACCCTTTCCCACGGTCCTGTGGGAAAGGGTTCTTTTAGTTTCCGGGCGGCAGGCCTACTGCGCGACGGAGTTCTCACGGCTGGCAGCCATGGAATGCGGAACTGCAAGCAGCGCAACCACGGCGAGGGCGCCGGCCGTAGCAAAGATGTAGAACCCCCAGGGGTAGGCGATACCTGCTGCAACCAGCCCGCCTGTCACGGCAGGTCCGGCGATGGCGCCGATACGCCCCACGCCTGCGGCGAATCCGAGTGCCGTTGCGCGAAGGCGGGCCGGGAACAGCTGGCTGACCCAGGCGTACACGAGCACCTGGGAACTGAAGACAAACACCCCCGTGACGAAGACCAGGGCGTTAAGCAGGATTGCGTTGTCCACCTTGATGCTCAGGAGGGCGAGGCACACCGCCGAAAGGCCGAACCACAGCAGCACGATGGGTTTGGTGCCGTGCTTGTCCGCCAGGACGCCGGCGATGATGAGCCCGGCAACGGCACCAAGGTTCAGGACCAGGAGCAGGGACAGCCCTGCGCTGACGGGGTAACCGGCGGAGGCCATGAGCTGGGGAAGCCAGGTATTCAGGCCATAGACCAGCAGCAGGCCCATGAATGAGGCTGCAGCAATCGCCGCGGCGACCAGGGGGTAGGGCTTTTTGGCCAGATCCCGGAATCCGGTCCGCTCCTCCGTCCTTGCAGTCCGGACGGAGGGCAGGGTCTCGGGAAGTTTGAACCACAGGAACGGGAGGAGGACCAGGCCGGCGATGCCGCCCACCACGAACATGGTGCGCCAGTCCGGAATAACGATCAATGCAAGGAAGGCGGTGGCCACGGCGCCCACGTGGTATCCCGTCATGGTGCGGGTGGTGGACTTGCCGGCGGAACCTGCCGGGGCATAGTCGTTCATGTAGGCAAGGGCAGCTGGAAGGCAGGCCCCGAGGCCGGCCCCTGCAAGAAGCCGGAAGGCACCAAATACGGCGACGTTCGGTGCCCACACCACCGCCAGGGTGAAAATCGAGAACCAGAGCACGCATGCAATCAGCAGGTTGCGGCGCCCGAAGCGGTCGGAGAGCGGGGCGATGAAGAGTGCTCCCAGGCCCACACCCACGAGAGAAATGGTGGCGACGAACGTTGCGCCTACGGCGTCGAAGCCCAGTTCGCCCGTCTTGATGAGGGTGGGGATGACGGTGCCAAGCACCACGAGGTCAAAACCGTCCAGGACCATTGCCAGCCAGCAGAGCCACACGGGCCACCGTGACGGGGAGGTGGAGGGGGAAGTTGTCATGGAATCCTCATTGATTAGGGACAGATGGGAGCGCAGCCGGCTGAGAGCCCTGACACACGGTGAGGTGACCTGCGGCATGCTTACGGTCAGTCAGAGTACAGCGCGGTTCACTGAACGTACAAATGTTCGAAGGACGAACAAAAGCGGAGCGCATCAGGTGCGCTCGCGGGCGGATCGCGCCTCCCTTCAAGAGGCTCCAAAAGCTTCATGTTTTCTAACCTGTATTGCTTAGAAAACATCGCTTTATCTTATGTGACAGCAAGCTCATACTGGTTCTAAGACCTCCGTGAATCCCCAGGAAAGAACGAGAAAAGCCATGACCCACATTGCAATGGAACCGGCAGTTGCAACCGGCATCGCGCCGCAGACCGTCGATGTCGACGTGCCCCAGGCCAAAGCACTGGCCAATGACGCCGTCGCCCTGGTCCGCCGCTGGCTGACCGAGGCAGCAAAGGTTCCCGTCGACGCCTCCGCCGAGCAGTTGGCCGGCGTCCTGAAGGACCCCAACGGCCTGGAATTCACGGTCGGCTTCGTGGACGGCGTGGTTCGTCCCGAAGACCTGAACGTCGCCGCCCGCAACCTCGCCGCCCTGGCCCCCAAGGTTCCCGCGTTTCTGCCTTGGTACATGCGCAGCGCAGTGCAGCTGGGCGGCACCATGGCACCGGTCCTGCCGCAGGTTGTCATCCCCGTCGCCCGCAAGGTCCTCCGCGAAATGGTGGGCCACCTGATCGTGGACGCCACCGACGCCAAGCTGGGCCCGGCCATCGCCAAGATCCGCAAGGACGGCGTCAAGCTCAACGTCAACCTCCTGGGCGAGGCCGTCCTTGGCGAGCACGAAGCCTCCCGCCGGCTCGAAGGAACGCACACCCTGCTGGCACGCCCCGACGTCGACTACGTCTCCATCAAGGTCTCCTCCACCGTGGCACCGCACTCCGCGTGGGCCTTCGACGAAGCCGTGGAACACGTCGTGGAGAAGCTCACCCCGCTGTTCCAGCGCGCCGCTTCCTTTGCCCGCGACGGCGGGAAGGCCAAGTTCATCAACCTGGACATGGAGGAGTACAAGGACCTGGACATGACCATCGCGGTCTTCACCCGGATCCTGGACAAGCCGGAGTTCAAGAACCTCGAGGCCGGCATCGTGCTCCAGGCCTACCTCCCGGATGCACTCTCCGCCATGATCCGCCTGCAGGATTGGGCTGCCGAACGCCGCGCCAACGGGGGTGCCGGCATCAAGGTCCGCGTGGTCAAGGGCGCCAACCTGCCCATGGAGCAGGTGGAGTCCTCCCTCCACGACTGGCCGCTGGCCACCTGGGGCACCAAGCAGGACTCCGACACCAGCTACAAGAGCGTCATCAACTACTCCCTGCACCCGGAGCGCATCAAGAACATCCGGATCGGCGTCGCCGGCCACAACCTGTTCGACATCGCCTTCGCCTGGCTCCTGGCCAAGCAGCGCGGCGTGGAATCCGGCATCGAATTCGAAATGCTGCTGGGCATGGCCCAGGGCCAGGCTGAAGCGGTCAAGAAGGACGTCGGCTCGCTGCTGCTCTACACACCCGTGGTGCACCCGTCCGAGTTCGACGTCGCCATCGCCTACCTGATCCGCCGCCTCGAAGAGGGCGCCAGTCAGGACAACTTCATGTCCGCCGTGTTCGAACTCAGCGAAAACGAAGCCCTCTTCGAACGTGAAAAGCAGCGCTTCCTCTCCTCCCTGGAGGCCCTGGACAACAGCGTTCCCCTGCCGAACCGCCGCCAGGACCGCAGCCTTCCCCCGGCCCCGATGCCGCACGAGGGCTTCGATAACACCCCCGACACGGATCCGTCCCTGCCGGCCAACCGCAACTGGGGCCGGGCCATCCTTGAGCGCGTCCCGTCCTCCACTCTCGGCAACGTATCCGTGGCGGCAGCATCCATCAAGGACGAGGCCACACTCAACACCGTCATCCAGACCGCCCTGGACAAGGGCAAGGCCTGGGGCCAGCTTTCCGGCGACGAGCGGGCCGAGATCCTGCACCGTGCCGGCGATGTCCTGGAGGCCCGCCGGGCGGACCTGCTCGAGGTTATGGCCAGCGAGACCGGCAAGACCATCGACCAGGGTGACCCCGAGGTCAGCGAGGCAGTGGACTTTGCCCACTACTACGCCGAGTCGGCCCGCAAGCTGGAAAAGGTCGACGGCGCCACGTTCGTTCCGGCGAAGCTCACCGTGGTGACGCCGCCGTGGAACTTCCCGGTCGCCATTCCGGCCGGCTCCACCCTCGCGGCACTCGCCGCCGGCTCCGCCGTCGTGATCAAGCCTGCCAAGCAGGCCGCCCGCAGCGGCGCCGTTATGGTCGAAGCCCTCTGGGAAGCAGGCGTTCCAAAGGACGTCCTCACCATGGTCCAGCTCGGCGAACGGGAACTCGGCAAGCAGCTGATCTCGCACCCGGCCGTGGACCGCGTGATCCTCACCGGCGGCTATGAAACCGCCGAACTGTTCCGGTCCTTCCGGCAGGACCTGCCGCTGCTGGCCGAGACCAGTGGCAAGAACGCCATCATCGTCACCCCCAGTGCAGACCTGGACCTGGCAGCCAGGGACGTGGCCTACTCCGCGTTCGGCCACGCCGGCCAGAAGTGCTCCGCCGCCTCACTGGTGATCCTGGTGGGCTCCGTGGCCAAGTCCAAGCGGTTCCACAACCAGCTGATCGACGCCGTCACCTCCCTTAAGGTGGGCTACCCGGAGGACCCCACGAGCCAGATGGGGCCCATCATCGAGCCTGCCAACGGCAAGCTCCTGAACGCCCTCACCACCCTGGGCGACGGCGAAAACTGGGCCGTTGAACCCAAGAAGCTGGACAACACCGGGAAGCTCTGGAGCCCGGGCGTGCGCTACGGCGTCAAACGCGGTTCCTACTTCCACCTGACCGAATTCTTCGGCCCGGTGCTGGGCGTGATGACGGCCGAGACGCTCGAGGAAGCCATCGCCATCCAGAACCAGATCGAGTACGGCCTGACCGCGGGCCTGCACTCCCTGAACCCGGAGGAGCTGGGTATCTGGCTGGACTCCATCCAGGCCGGCAACCTCTACGTCAACCGCGGCATCACCGGTGCCATCGTGCAGCGGCAGCCCTTCGGCGGCTGGAAGAAGTCGGCGGTCGGCGCCGGCACCAAGGCAGGCGGGCCCAACTACCTGGCCGGCCTGGGTGACTGGGTCTCCTCCCGCAGCACGGCAACGGCTGCCGTCACCCACCCCGGTGTCCGCCGGATCATCAACGCCGCCGGCGCCGCCCTGGAGCCTGGTGAGCTGGAATCCGTCCAGCGCGCCCTGGCCTCCGACGCCGAGGCCTGGGCGGAGGAGTTCGGGACTGCAAAGGACGTGTCCGGCTTGAGCGCGGAACGCAACATCTTCCGCTACCGCAGCCTGCCCGTGACCATCCGCCTCTCAGAAGACGCGCCCTTGGCGCACCTCGTCCGGACCGTCGCAGCCGGCGTGCTGGCGGGCTCGGAGCTGACGGTGTCCACCGCCGTCGAACTTCCCGCTCAGCTGCGCCCCGTGCTCACCGCGCTGGATATCGACGTGACGGTGGAGTCCGACGCCGGCTGGCTGGCTTCCGCGGGCCGGCTCGCCAAGGCGGGCAGGTTGTCCGGTGCGCGCATCCGCCTCATCGGCGGCGACGCCACGGCGCTCGCCGAAGCAACGGGCGGCCGTCCTGACCTTGCGGTTTACGCCCACCCCGTCACCGAGGCAGGCCGCGTTGAACTGCTGCCGTTCCTGCATGAGCAGGCCGTCAGCATCACCGCCCACCGCTTCGGCACGCCGAACCACCTCTC
>NZ_JARHXQ010000252.1:0-35915 GCF_029222765.1 Arthrobacter sp. Cr_A7
GGATGCCCCACCTTGCCCCATCAGTTGTGGTTCCTATTGCCCGGTTTTGGCATCTGGACCTGATGGGGCATCCGGGGAAACGAAAAAAGCAGCTCCGGAGAGCTGCTTGAAAAGTGTGGGCGATACTGGGATCGAACCAGTGACCTCTTCCGTGTCAGGGAAGCGCGCTACCGCTGCGCCAATCGCCCGGAACCGGAAGCCCGGCTTATGGGATTGTACAAGAAGTAAGAGAGCGGACGACGAGATTCGAACTCGCGACATCCACCTTGGCAAGGTGGTGCTCTACCAGCTGAGCTACGTCCGCGTGTGCAGTATTTTCCGGCCTGAGCCGGACTGCGTAAGGCAAGTTTCCTTGCCGAGTGGGCGATACTGGGATCGAACCAGTGACCTCTTCCGTGTCAGGGAAGCGCGCTACCGCTGCGCCAATCGCCCATTGCATCCGGATTTTCTCCGGAAACCATGGTTTTCACCGAGGTGGGTACGGGATTCGAACCCGTGTATACGGCTTTGCAGGCCGCTGCCTCGCCTCTCGGCCAACCCACCGTGTAAGCGTGATTCCGGGGAATCCTGCCGTGACAGTGTCCTGCGAGCGGACGACGAGATTCGAACTCGCGACATCCACCTTGGCAAGGTGGTGCTCTACCAGCTGAGCTACGTCCGCATTTTGGAGAGGTGATTCGCTGCCGTTCCCGGCATTTCCTCGCGTTCCAACGAGTAAAAACAATATAGGAGGTTCCGGGATTCTCCAAATCGGGCGCTGCGCCGGGGCCGGCGATGCGCCCGCTTCCCTGTAATGGCGCGGTTCCCGGAGAGTTACAGGCGTGTAATTCCCGACGGCGGGACGTTACGTGGCACTTATTAGGGGCAGCTTCGACAGGGCATTCCAGGGATCGTTCACTTGCGGGCGACTGCCGCTGGATGCCGATTTTTGAAATGGCCGGATGGTGGGCTAGCATTCAAATGCATCAGGGCGATTGGCGCAGTGGTAGCGCGCTTCGTTCACACCGAAGAGGTCACTGGTTCGAACCCAGTATCGCCCACCAAAGATTGGTCCGTTTCCGCTCATTAGCAGTGGAAACGGACCTTTTTTGTGCCCGGACCTGAGCCCGGAGTTTTTGTCGGCCCCCTGTGAAAGAGTCTTTTGTATGACTGATCCACTTCTCGCCCACGCCACCGAGTACGGCCGGATGTACGCGCGGTCCACATCCGAGCAGTTCTCGGTACCGTCCATCACTACGGTGATCGGCCAGCAGCCGCACGGGCTGGACGGCTGGTTCGGATACATGGGTGCCAGCAGCCTGGCCAAGGATCCCCTGTTGGCCGACTGCCTGGGAAGCCCCGCCAAAATCAAGCAGGCCGTTAACCGTGCCGCCAAGGCTGCCGAGACCTACCGGGACGAGGCAGCCAAAAGGGGGGACCGGGTCCATAACTACTGCGAACAGGTGGCACTCCGCGCGCTCGGCCGGCCGCATGCCATGAAGGAGACCCGGGAGGCCCTGGCGGCCAACGGCGAGGAAGCCTTTGCCGTCCGGTTCGACGAATGGTGGGAGCTGTACCGGGTGGAGCCCATCGCTCCGGAAATTACCGTGTGGAACCACTCTGTCGGCTATGCCGGCACCCTGGACCTGGTGGCGCGCATCAACGGCCGCGTCTGCCTGATCGATTACAAGACCAAGGGCACCACCCGTGACGGCCTGGTCAAGCCGCTGGATGACAAGGTGGTCATGCAGCTGGTGGCCGGAATGAAGGCCGAGGAAAGCCTGGTTGATCCGGTGGCGGGAACCTGGGAACCCTGGAAGTACGGCGAAAACCCCGTGCTGCTGGCGGTCGCCATCGGCGAAACGGAAGTGCGGCCGGTGCGCGCCAACCCTGAGGTCCTGAAGCACCACTGGTGGAAGTTCTGCGCGCTGCGGCGGGTGTGGGAGCTCTCCGCGGACACCATCAGCGCAGGCACTGCGCTGCTGCCCATTGCCCCGCCGCCGCTGGCACAGGTGCGCACCGCATAGGAACGGTAACAGCACCTAAACTGGATTGGTCCCCTTTGCCGCAACCTTAAGGAAAAACAGCGCATGGCTATTCTGAATATCCGCATCATTGGCGATCCTGTGCTGCGCACAGTCGCCGATCCCGTGACGGATTTCGGGCCTGAGCTTGCAAAACTGGTCGCGGACATGACCGAAACCATGGAGGACGTGGAGGGTGCAGGCCTCGCCGCGCCCCAAGTGGGCGTCAGCAAGCGCGTCTTTACCTACCGCATCAACGGCGTCGAGGGACACATCATCAATCCTGTGCTGGACAACAGCGAGGATTACCAGCCCGATGAGGTGGAAGGCTGCCTTTCCATCCCCGGCCTGGGCTTTCCTGTAAAGCGCTTCCGCGCCACCCGCGTCACCGGCGTGGATGTCAACGGGAACCCCGTGTCCGTCGAGGCTGAGGGGATGCTGGCACGCTGCTTCCAGCACGAGAATGACCATCTGGACGGCATCCTCTACACGGACCGCCTGGAAGGGGAGGACCGGAAGGCCGCCCTGCGTTCCATCCGGAACGCCAACTACGAGGCAGTCACGGAACGCACGACGGCGAAACGCGCCAAGACAGTAGGGTCAAGTTTCGGCGGCTCCAGCTTTGGCGGGTCCAGCTTTGGTGCCGGCGCGGCTGGTATCAACGGGTGAGGGTCCTCTTCGCAGGCACGCCAACCGTCGCCGTCCCGTCCCTGAATGCCCTCATCGAGGCAGGCTTTGACGTTGTTGCCGTCCTGACGCGCCCGGACGCCCCCATTGGGCGCAAACGCGTGCTCACGCCGTCGCCCGTTGCCGCCCGTGCCGCCGAACTCGGGATAGAGGTCATCCGTGCAGCCCGCGTTGATGCCGAAGCCACTGCCAGCATCGCAGCGGTCAATCCCGATGTTGCGGCCATCGTGGCTTATGGCGGACTGGTCCCGCCCGCGGCCCTTGCCATACCCCGCCACGGCTGGGTCAACCTGCACTTTTCGCTGCTGCCCGCCTGGCGCGGAGCGGCGCCCGTGCAGCGTTCAGTGATGGCGGGCGACGACGTGACCGGCGCCGTGACGTTCCGGCTGGAGGAAGGCCTGGACACGGGTCCTGTTTATGGCACCCTTACCGAGACGGTGGGTCCGGATGACACCGCCGGTGAGCTGCTCGAACGGCTTTCCCACAGCGGCGCGGTCCTCCTGGCACAGACGCTCTCGGCAATCGAAGCAGGGAAGGCCTCGCCTCAGCCCCAGTCCGGCGACGTATCACTGGCGCCGAAACTCACGCTTGAGGACGGCCGCCTCAACTGGGGCCATCCCGCCCTGGCCCTGGGACGGCAGGCACGGGGGGTCACTCCTGAGCCGGGTGCCTGGACGATGCTTCACGGGCAACGCGTCAAACTGGAACCACTCCGGCTCCGCCCCGATGTCTCCGGGCTGGCGCCTGGCTCGATGGCAGTAGAAGGCAAAAGCGTCCTGGTGGGCACCGGCTCCCACGCTGTGGAACTGACCCGGATCCAGCCTGCCGGCAAAAAGATGATGTCCGCTGCCGACTGGGCACGCGGTTTGGGTTCACTGGAAAGCGTGGTGTTCGAATGAGCGGGTCCGGCGGCAATTCAGGGGGGCAGGGAAACGCGGGCGGACGTGGCGCCGGTCAAGGCGGCCGCGGCAAGGGCGGCCCGCGGGACGACAGCCGGCGCAACGCCCAGGGCCGCGAACGCAATCGCGGCCCGCAGCGGAACTTCACCGGGAACGCCCCGTCCCAGCGCACCCGTCGGGCGGATCCCGCACGCCTTGTGGCGTTCGAGGTGCTGCGCGCCGTAGCGGCCGAGGACGCTTACGCCAACCTGGTCCTGCCAACCCGGATCCGCCACCACGGACTGGACAAGCGCGATGCCGGCTTCGCCACTGAACTCAGTTACGGGGCCCTCCGTGGCCAGGGCACCTACGACGCCATCCTGGCACGCTGCGTGGACCGGCCGCTGGACCAGCTTGACCCGGCCATCCTGGATGCCCTGCGCATCGGAACCCATCAGCTGCTCGCCATGCGGGTCCCGGCCCATGCTGCCCTGGACCAGACCGTGGGCCTGGCCCGCGCCGTTATCGGTGCAGGGCCGTCAGCGCTGATCAACGCCGTGCTTCGCAAAGTCACAGCACACAGCCTCGACGAATGGCTCGACCTCCTGGTGGACGGCGAAACCGATGAAACCAGGATCGCTTCCCTCCGCCATGCCCACCCGGAGTGGATTGTCCGCGCGATGCGCCAGTCCCTGGTGGCACACGGACGTCCGGTGGCGGAGATCAACGAACTCCTGGAAGCAGACAACGCCGCACCCGTGGTCAACCTGGTGGCCCTCCCGGGGCTGGGAAACCTCGACGAGGCGCTGGAGAACGGCGCAACCCCGGGGGAACTGGTGGAAGGGTCGGCGCTGTCCAGCGGCGGGGACCTGGGCCGGCTTTCCTCCGTCCGCGAAGGCACCACACGCGTCCAGGATGTCGGCTCCCAGCTTGTGGCCCGCGCCATGGCGGCGGTGGACCTCGGCCCTGGCGGCGCCCGTGACGGAAATGCTGAAGCCTGGCTGGACCTGTGCGCCGGCCCCGGCGGGAAGGCGGCGCTGCTCGGCGCCCTTGCCAGGGAACGGGGAGCCACCCTGCTGGCCAACGAACCGGCGCCGCACCGCGCCAAGCTCGTCAGCCAGGCGCTCTCTGCCGTTCCCCGCGACACCTGGCAGGTCCGTACCGGTGACGGCCGCGAGGTCGGCATCGAACAGCCGGAGTCATACCACCGCGTACTGGTAGACGTACCGTGCAGCGGACTGGGAGCCCTCCGCCGCCGTCCGGAGTCCCGCTGGCGCCGTTCGCCAAAGGACCTGACGGACCTTGGTCCCCTGCAGCGGGAGCTCCTTGCTTCGGCGCTGGCCGCCGTCCGGCCAGGGGGAGTGGTGGCCTATGTCACCTGCTCGCCGCATCCGGCCGAAACCAGGGCCGTGGTGGCTGATGCCCTCCGCAAGCGCGACGACCTCGAACTCCTCGACGCCGGTGCGGCCCTGGACGCCGTCAGCCTGACGGGGAGCCTGGGTGCCGGGCACGAGTCCACCGCGCAGCTCTGGCCACATGTCCACAGCACCGACGCCATGTTCCTCGCCCTCATCAGGAAGAAGCAGAAACAGTGAAAGGCAACCCCGTGACGCAATGCTGCATCAACCCGAGCATCCTCTCCGCCGACTTCGTCAACCTTGAGGCTGAACTGCAGCGCATCAGCAATGCCGACGCCGTGCACGTGGACGTTATGGACAACCACTTCGTGCCCAACCTGACCATCGGGCTGCCCGTGGTGCAGCGAATCCAGGCCGTCAGCCCCGTCCCGCTTGACGCGCACCTGATGATTTCCGACGCCGACCGCTGGGCACCCGGTTTCGCCGACGCCGGCCTGGCCTCGGTGACGTTCCACGCCGAGGCGTCCATCGCCCCCGTGAAGCTGGCCCGTGAACTGCGGAGCAGGGGCTCCAAGGCCGGGATGGCCCTGCGGCCCGCTACTGCGGTGGAGCCCTACCTGGACATGCTGCAGGAACTGGACATGCTGTTGATCATGACCGTGGAACCGGGCTTCGGCGGCCAGGCTTTCCTGGACGTGACACTGCCCAAGATCCGCCGCGCGAGGGCGGCGATCGACGGCTCGGGAATCGGCGTAGCCATCCAGGTGGACGGCGGAATCACCGAAGAGACAATCACCCGCGCTGCGGAAGCGGGCGCCAACGTCTTTGTCGCCGGCTCTGCTGTCTACGGCGCCGATGATCCTGCCGCTGCAATCGACCGGCTGCGGCAGGAAGGCGCGCGGACGTTACGCGCAGCGTCGGAATAACCGGGAGTAGGTTCTGGTTGTGGCACAATAACAAAACACATACGTGCTCCGGGGTCGGTGTAAGTCCGAACCGGCGGTGACAGTCCGCGACCCGCGAGCCGGTGGTTTTCTTCGGAGAATCCCGGCAGACGGTTGAACCGGTGAAATTCCGGTACCGACAGTTAAAGTCTGGATGAGAGAAGCACGTACAGCTGTATCTGCGGGGCCGTCGGGCTCCGCAGCGTTCTGCTGTCGTATACCCCCGGAGCCATCGCGGTTCGAGAGGGAAGGAACGACACAGGAATGAACCCCAAGCGATGGCTCTTTGATGCCGATAACACCGCTGCTTCGATGGCAGCCACCCCCACTGTGGTGGCAGCCGCATGACGGTCAGCAACCCGCCGGTTACGGCGCAAAGCCAAAACCTCCGTCAGGACGCCACTGGAACCCTGCCATCCGGACACCCGGGGCTGAGCCCCGCCGCCGGAACCGTCACAGCCTTCAGCGCGACTGAAACCGCTGCCATGGAGGCCGCCCTCCAAGCAGCCCTGCAGGGGCCGCGCGGGGCGAACCCGCTGGTGGGCGCCGTCGTCGTCGATCCTGAAGGCCGCACCCTCGTGACCGGATTCCACCGCGGCGCGGGAACTGCGCACGCTGAGGCTGACGCGATCGCGCAGGCCAATGCTGCAGGGCTTGACCTGGCCGGATCCACCATGGTGGTGACGCTGGAGCCATGTAACCATGTGGGCCGTACCGGCCCCTGCGCCGAGGCCATCATCGCCGCCGGCATCACCGACGTGGTGTACGCCGTGGACGATCCCCATGACCCCGCCGCCGGCGGAGCCGCAACGCTCCGTTCCGCGGGGGTCCGGGTCCGCAGCGGACTCGGCGCCGCCGAATCTTTGGACCTGAACCGCCGCTGGTTCGAGGCGGTGGCTGCCCGGCGTCCCTTCGTCACGCTGCATATCGCGCAGACCCTCGACGGCCGCATCGCCGCCGAGGACGGCACCAGCCAGTGGATCTCAAGCCCGGAATCCCTGATCGACAATCACGCCATCCGCACCCGCATCGACGCCATCCTGGTGGGCACGCAGACTGTGCTGGTGGACAATCCGAGGCTGACCGCCCGTGATCCCCAGGGAGCACCCGCTGCCAAGCAGCCGGTGCGTGCCGTCATGGGACTTCGCGACATCCCGGCCGGGGCCGCCATCCGCGGTGACGACGGCCTGGCCATGCACCTTCCCACCCGGGAACCCCGGGAGGCCCTGTCCACGCTCTACGCATCCGGCGTCCGCCACATCATGGTGGAGGGAGGCTCGCGCATCCTCAGCGCATTCCTCACCGCCGGGCTGGTCGATGAACTCATCGTGTACCTCGCCCCCACCCTGCTGGGGTCCGGAACCCCGGCCCTGAACGGCCTGGGCATCACCAGCCTTCCGGACGCCCAGCAATGGGAGTGGGACGCGTCCGACGGCGGTGCGGTGCGTACGCTGGGCCGCGACCTGAGACTTCACCTGAGACCGCAACGGACCGTTGCCCTCGATCCACAACCAGCACTCAACCCACAACCGTCCCGCGGCAGCGCGGAGCAAGCCCAGGGAGGCTACTGATGTTTACCGGAATTATTGCCGAACAGGGACACGTCCTGTCCGTGGACCGTGACGGCGACACCAGCGCCACAGTCCGGCTCGAGGCACCAAGCACCACGGAGGGCCTTGCCCTGGGTGGCTCGATCGCAGTCAACGGTGTCTGCCTGACGGCCACGGAAATTGACGGCAAGGAGTTCAGCGTGGACGTCATGGGGGAGACCCTGGTCCGCAGCACCATCGGCGAACTCGCCGCGGGCGACTCCGTGAACCTGGAACGCTGCGTCCCGGCCGGCGGACGGCTGGACGGCCATGTGGTGCAGGGCCATGTGGACGGGGTGGGAGTCCTGCTGGAGCGGGAGCCGCTGGGCAACTGGGAACGGCTCCGCTTCGGTGTGCCCGCCAACCTGGCCCGCTACATCGCCGAAAAAGGGTCCATCGCCATCGACGGCGTATCCCTCACCGTCACGGCCGTCAGTGCCGCCACCGAACCCGAGCCATGGTTCGAAGTGGGTCTGATTCCCACCACCCTGGCGGAGACCGGCCTGGGCGCCAAACGTACGGGCAGCCGGGTCAACCTCGAGGTGGACGTCCTGGCCAAGTACACCGAACGCCTGCTGGCGTTCAATACGTCCCGCCCCGCCGCTGCCGAAGGAGGCGCACGATGAACGCGGCCCTCCGGCTCCAGCCCGAAGTAGCCGGCGCCGCCGCGGCCGGTTCCGGTGCCGGCAGTGCCCTGGCCGGCAACGCCCAGGCGGAACCTGGCCGTGCACTTGATTCCATCGAGGAAGCAGTACGGGCGATCGCCGCCGGCCGGCCCGTGCTGGTGGTGGACAACGAGGACCGGGAAAACGAAGGCGACATCATCTTCGCCGCCCAGCACGCCACCCCGGCACTGATGGGATGGACCATCCGGTACAGCTCCGGCGTCATCTGCGTCCCGCTCTCCGGCGACCGCGCGGATGCCCTGGCACTGCCGCCCATGGTGGCAGTCAATGAAGATGCCAAGGGAACCGCCTACACTGTCTCCTGCGATGCGGCCGTGGGTGTCAGCACCGGGATCTCGGCCACGGACCGGGCCCTCACGGCCCGGGTGCTGGCGGATCCGCAGGCCGTGCCCGCGTCAGTCACCCGGCCGGGGCATATATTCCCGCTCCGTGCAGTTGACGGAGGTGTGCGGGAACGCCCGGGCCACACGGAGGCCGCGGTGGACCTGTGCCGCCTGGCCGGCCTTGAGCCGGTGGGCGTCATTGCAGAAGTGGTGTACGACGACGGCGAGATGATGCGTTTGGACGGGCTCCGCGCCTTTGCGGCAGAGCATGGCTGCCCCCTGGTCTCCATTGAGGACCTGGCGGCCTACCTCGCAGCAGGGCCGGGTGTTCCCCACGACAGCGCCCGGGAGGTTCCGGGCGGGAAGAAGGAGACAAGATGACGGCGTCCGCAGCCAGCGACGGCATGCACCAGGATGGCCACCGGACGGGACGCACCGGCAGCGGTGTTGTGCCCCATCCGGTCAGCGGCGGCCCCATCGTGCAGCTGCCCACCGCTTTCGGCGATTTCGTGGCGCAGGCATGGACAGACCTTGTGACCGGCGTTGAACACCTGGCTGTCAGTTCCCCCAACCCTCCCCGCGACGGCAAGGCCCCCCTGGTCCGCCTGCACTCCGAATGCCTCACGGGCGACGTGTTCGGTTCGTACCGTTGTGACTGCGGCGAGCAGCTGGCCTATGCGCTTGAGGTGATCCACGAGCACGGCGGAACACTGCTGTACCTGCGCGGCCAGGAAGGCCGCGGCATCGGCCTCGCCAACAAGATCAAGGCCTACGCGCTGCAGGAGGCCGGCTTCGACACGGTGGAGGCCAATGAGCAGTTGGGACTCCCGGTGGATGCGCGCTCGTACAACGCCGCAGCCCAGGTGCTTGCCGAGATGGGCCTCCACGAGGTCCGGCTGCTGAGCAACAATCCGGACAAGCAGAACAGGCTGGCACGTGCCGGCGTCAAGGTAGTGGAGATGGTCCCCACCGAAGTACCGTCCCGGGACCAGAACATCCGCTACCTGCAGACCAAGAAGGACCGGATGGAGCACCGCCTGATCCTGGACAACCACGTGGCAGCTGTGCCCGTGACCACCCCCGACACTTTTATCCACGAACAAGACTGAACGGAACAAACGAACTTATGAGCGGACACGGCGCCCCCGACATCGACCTCACCACCCTCAACCCCGCCGAAACGTCGCAGCTGCGGCTGGCGATCGTGGCGGCCAGCTGGCACACCCAGATCATGGACGGACTCCTCGACGGAGCCCTGCGCGCGGCGAAGGATGCCGGCATCGCCGAGCCCACCGTCCTGCGCGTCCCCGGCAGCTTCGAACTGCCGGTCGCTGCCGCGCGGCTGGCACCGCACTTCGACGCCGTCGTGGCCCTCGGCGTCGTCATCCGCGGCGGCACGCCGCACTTCGACTACGTCTGCCAGGCCGCGACGTCGGGACTCACCGACGTCAGTGTGGCCACCGGCGTACCCGTGGGCTTCGGCGTCCTCACCTGCGACACCGAACAGCAGGGCCTGGACCGCGCCGGCCTCCCCGGCTCCAAGGAAGACAAGGGACACGAGGCCGTCACGGCGGCACTGGCCACCGCCGTCGTCCTCAAGCAGTACTCCTAGCATGCGAGGGGCGCGGTGTGTATTCGCTCACATCGCGCCCGTCATGCAACGGCCCGGGAAGCGCCCTTCGGGCCGCAGCAAGTAGGCTGGAGGGCGTGAAGAATTTCGAGACGCTGTTCGCTGAGCTCAGCGAGAAGGCAGCCACCCGCCCGGAAGGCTCCCGCACCGTCGCTGAATTGGAGTCCGGTGTTCACGGCATCGGCAAAAAAGTCGTTGAGGAAGCAGCCGAGGTTTGGATGGCTGCCGAATATGAATCCGATGAAGCCGCGGCAGAGGAAATCTCCCAGCTGCTGTACCACCTGCAGGTTCTGATGCTCGCCAAAGGCCTGACCCTGGAAGACGTCTACAAGCATCTGTAGCCACCGGTCCGGTGCGCCTCGAGCCGCCGTGCCCGCTGTGGCCTGCATTGCCTGAACACCTAGACCTCCCAATCCAGAAAGATTTTCCATGCTGCGAGTAGCCGTCCCCAACAAGGGATCCCTGTCCGAAGCCGCCTCCGCCATGCTGTCCGAAGCCGGATACCGCCAGCGCCGCGACACCCGCGAACTGGTCATGGTGGACCCGGACAATGACATCGAGTTCTTCTTCCTGCGCCCGCGCGACATCGCCGTGTACGTCGGCCAGGGAACGCTCGACGTCGGCATCACCGGACGCGACCTGCTGCTGGACGCAGAGGTGGAAGCCGAGGAGCTGCTTCCGCTGGGATTCGCCGCCTCCACGTTCCGCTTCGCCGGCCCGGTCGGGGATTTCGGGAAGGTTGAGGAGCTTGAGGGCAAGCGCCTGGCCACCAGCTACGACGGACTCCTCCGCACCTACCTGGCTGAACGCGGCATCAACGCCAAGGTGGTCCGCCTGGACGGCGCCGTGGAATCCTCGGTCCGGCTGGGCGTGGCCGACGCCATCGCCGACGTCGTGGAGACCGGCAACACGCTCAAGGCCGCCGGCATGGAAATCTTCGGCGATCCGATCCTCAAGTCCGAGGCAGTCCTGATCCGCCGTACCGGCGCAGGCGGCGCCGCCAACGGCACCGCCAGGGAAATCGACGTCCTCATCCGGCGCCTGCAGGGCGTCCTGGTGGCGCGGCAGTACGTCCTGATGGACTACGACATCCGCAAGGAGCTCGTGGAACAGGCCGCCGCCCTGACCCCCGGCCTGGAATCGCCCACCGTCTCCCCGCTGCGGGACTCCGACTGGGTTGCCGTCCGGTCCATGGTGCCCAAGAAGGAAACCAACCGGATCATGGACGAACTCTACGACCTCGGCGCCCGCGCCATCCTGGTCAGCAGCATCCACGCCTGCCGCATCTGAGCCGGCCCGCGCAGCAGTAACACGCGCAGCAGTACCAACCGCAACATTCCAGGAGTTCCCATGGCAGTAGCAGTACGCGTCATTCCCTGCCTTGACGTGGACGCCGGGCGCGTCGTCAAGGGCGTTAACTTCGAAGGCCTCCGCGACGCGGGGGATCCCGTTGAGCTGGCGCACCGCTACGACAATGCCGGGGCCGACGAATTGACGTTCCTTGACGTGACGGCGTCATCCGGCAACCGCGAGACCACCTTCGACGTGGTCCGCCGCACCGCGGAGGAAGTGTTCATTCCGCTGTGCGTGGGCGGCGGCGTCCGCGGCGTCGCCGAGGTGGACAAGCTGCTGCGCTTCGGTGCGGACAAGGCGGCCATCAACACCGCCGCCGTGGCCCGCCCGGACGTCATCGACGAAATCACCCGGCACTTCGGTTCCCAGGTCCTCGTTTTGTCCGTCGATGCCCGCCGCACCCGCCCCGGATCCAAGCCCACGCCGTCGGGCTTCGAGGTGACCACCCACGGCGGGCGCACCGGCACCGGAATCGACGCCATCGAGTGGGCAAAGGAAGCCGCCGACCGTGGCGTGGGGGAGATCCTGCTCAACTCCATCGACGCCGACGGCACCAAGGACGGCTTCGACCTGGAAATGATCCGCATGGTCCGGGCTGCCGTCAAGGTTCCGCTCATCGCCTCGGGCGGCGCCGGGGAACCGGCCCACTTCCCGCCCGCGGTGGCGGCAGGTGCCGACGCCGTGCTGGCTGCATCGATTTTCCACTGGGGTCCGAACGACATGATGCACCAGGTCAAGGACGCCATCCGGGCAGCAGGCTTCGAAGTCCGCTGATCCCCACCCGCCCCCTAACCTCGCTTCGCTTCGGCCAGGGAACCCTGCGGGCGTGGGCCCAGCGCTTTTAGAGCCCTACTTCGGCTGACTGGAGGAGTGCGACGGCGTCCGGCTGGCCCTCGAACGTGACGAGGGCGTGGCGGGTGCGGCCGTGGGCGTGCATCAGCAGTTCACCCGGCTCGCCGACAATGGCCACCGAGACGGGTGCACGCTTGGCGACGTGGCGGGGTCCCGACGGGCGCACGAGCACGATGCCAAGGTCGACGCCGCGGTACAGGATGGCGGCACGCTTCACGAGTTCGTCCCACAGGGCGTCGGAGTAGGCCTCGTCCAGGGCCCGTGGCGCCCAGCGGTCCACGGCACGGCGGACGTCCTCGGTGTGCACAAAGTACTCAATGAGGTTGGAGCTTTCGTCCAGCGCCTTGATGTTCATCGGGGAAAGGGCAGGCGGCCCGGCGCGGAAGGTATTCACCAGCCCGGCATAGTCCTCCGCCGTGGTCAGCTTCGCGGCCAGCCTGGCGGTCGCCTGGTCCGATGCTTTGGCCAGGCGTTTGATGATCAGGCCCAGTCCCACGGCAGCCTTGCGCTCACGCAGGTACAGGTGCGCGGCAAGATCCCTGGTACGCCAGCCCTTGCACAGCGTGGGCGCATCGGGACCGGCCGCAAGCAGGGTCTCGGCCAGGACTTCTCGGGACGGTTCGACGTAATGCATCACTTGTGAAACTAGCACGAGAGGCCGGAAGTTGGGCAGCGTACCTGCGGCTGCTGGCGTGCCTTTGTTCACATCCGATCCGGGTCCGCCGAAGGCACTAGACTTGACCTGATGTCTGAGCAGCCCGCCCCCGTCCAAACCCCCGGTTCCGCCGTGCCCGGAGCCCCCTCCGGCGCCCCTGCAGCGGCCCTTACTGAAAGCCCGTTGCCTTCCGCGCTGGCCGCCGCCCTGAAGCGCGACAGCGCAGGCCTGGTAGCCGCAGTCGTGCAGCAGTTCGACACCAACGAGGTCCTCATGCTCGGCTGGATGGACGACGAAGCCCTCCACCGGACCATGACCACCGGCCGCGTGACGTTCTACTCACGCTCCCGGCAGGAGTACTGGCGCAAGGGGGACACCTCCGGCCACGTCCAGTGGGTAAAGTCCGTTGCCATGGACTGCGACGGCGATGCCCTGCTGGTGCGCGTCGACCAGGTGGGTGCCGCCTGCCACACCGGCACCCGGACCTGCTTCGACGGCCGGGAACTGAACGTCACCACGGCCCAGGCGGGCTGAAACCGGAGCAGTAGCCGCGCGGGCATCCGCTGCCCTCGCAGCAGCAGCCCGGGCCCTCTGCAAGAACATTCAAGGCGTCCGGCCAGGCCGGCCCTCACAAGAACAGGCGGAAAGCATAGCCATGCAGGACCTTGGAATCATCAGCCCGAGCCTGGAGGAATTCCGGGAACTGGCCGGCCACAGCCGTGTCATTCCCGTCAGGCTCAAGGTGCTCGCGGACGCCGAAACTCCCATCGGCCTGTACCGGAAGCTGGCGCAGGGCCAGCCCGGGACATTCCTGATGGAGTCCGCAGCAGTGGGCGGTGCCTGGTCCCGCTACTCCTTTATCGGTGCAAAGTCACGGGCTACCTTGACCACCAAGGACGGAAACGCACACTGGCTGGGGGAGCCGCCGGTGGGAGTGCCGCTGGACGGCAGCCCGGTGGACGCCATCCGCGACACCATCGACGCCCTGCGCACCGACCGGTTCGACGGCCTGCCGCCCTTCACCTCCGGCCTGGTGGGTTTCCTTGGCTGGGAAACGGTCCGGCACTGGGAGCGGCTGGTGAGCCCGCCCGAGGACGACCTGCAGCTGCCGGAAATGGCGCTGAACCTGGTGACCGACATGGCGGTCCACGACAATGTGGACGGCACCGTGCTGCTCATCGCCAACGCCATCAACTTCGACAACAGCTCCGAGCGCGTGGACGAGGCCTGGCACGACGCCGTGGCCCGGGTCAAGGCACTCCTGGCCCAGGTCAGCACCCCGGTGGCGCAGCCTGTCTCGGTCCTTGCACCCGCTGCCCTGGACTTCGCCTCCAGCGTCCAGGAACGCTGGGACGAAGCCGAGTACCTGGCCGCCCTGGACCGCGGCAAGGAAGCCATCGTGGACGGCGAGGTGTTCCAGGTGGTCATCTCGCGGCGCTTCGAAATGGAGTGCAGCGCTTCGGCACTGGACGTCTACCGGGTTTTGCGGAACACCAATCCAAGTCCGTACATGTACATCTTCAGCCTCGAGGACGCCGACGGCCGGGAATACTCCATCGTGGGGTCCTCACCCGAGGCACTGGTCACCGTCACCGGTGAAGAGGTCATCACGCACCCCATCGCCGGCTCCCGGCCGCGCGGCAAAACCGTCGAGGCGGACAAAGCCCTCGCCGAGGAGCTCCTGGCCGACCAGAAGGAACGTGCCGAGCACCTCATGCTCGTGGACCTGTCACGCAACGATCTGTCCAAGGTCTGCGTCGCGGGAACCGTGGACGTCACCCAGTTCATGGAAGTGGAGCGCTTCAGCCACATCATGCACCTGGTGTCCACCGTGGTGGGGGAGCTCGCGCCGCACGCGAAGGCCTATGACGTCCTGAAGGCCACGTTCCCGGCCGGCACCCTCTCCGGCGCACCCAAGCCACGGGCGCTGCGGCTGCTGGACGAGCTGGAACCGCACCGCCGCGGCATCTACGGCGGCGTGGTGGGCTACCTCGATTTCGCCGGCGACATGGATATGGCCATTGCCATCCGCTCTGCCCTGATCAGGGAGGGACGCGCGTACGTCCAGGCCGGCGGCGGCATCGTTGCAGACTCGGTGAACCCCACCGAAGCACTTGAAACCGTGAACAAGGCCGCCGCGCCGCTGCGGGCTGTCCATACGGCCGGCTCCCTGCAGAACATCTCGGCGGACTCCCTCCCCGGCGGGACGGACGCCTGATGCCCAGTGCGGGACAGGCAGCAGGGCAGGCGGCTGCCGCGGCAAAGGCGGCACCGGCCTGGGCCCGCAAGTCTTCGCTGGTGCTGCTGATCGCTGTGCTGGCACTGGCCGTTTTCGGGGCCACCACGCAAACGTGGATGTCCGTCACCGTGAACCCCGACCAGGTCGGCCAGGCAGGGGCTGCGCAGGAGGCGCTCGAGGTTCAGGGCAGCAAGGCTGCCACCGCAGTGACCGCCCTTGCCCTGGTGGCCCTCGCGGGCGGGCTCGCGGCCGCCATCGCCGGCAGGATCGCGCGCTGGATCATCACCGCCATCATCGTCCTTGCCTCGGCCGGCATCGTCGCCGCGGCGGCCACCGTCCTGGCCGACCCGCTCGCCGCGGCGCAGGGATCCATCGCCGCCGCCACCGGCGTCACCGGCGCCCAGGCGCAGGTGGCGGTGACCGCGTTCCCCACGCTGGCCGTCGTCGCCGGCTGCCTGCTCGCCCTTGCCGCCCTGCTCATCATCCCGGCAGGCCGGTACTGGAAGACCAGGACCAAATATGACGCGCCCACAGCGGCGGGCAGCACAGCAACAGCAGGTCCCGTTGACGAAATCGACAGCTGGGACCGGCTGTCACGCGGTGACGATCCCACCTGACCCCCGCACTGGCCTTCACAGGGCAGCGGACGCGGCCGGCCGATGACCGGTCGCGGGCCAAAAAATGGCAGAATGTAAGCAGTATTCATCCTGAGGAGATTTTCCATGAGCAAAGCACCTGCGTCCGTTTCCAAGTCCGGCACCCGCACGGTAGCCCCCGGCGCCATCGACCACAGCCAGGAACTGGGCCACGGCAACAGCCCGGCAGCCTGGACCTGCGTCATTGTCATGCTGGTCGGCGCGCTGATCATGTCGATCGCCTTCGTCATCGCCAACACCCCCATCTTCATTGCCGGCGGCGGCGTGATGGTGGTCGGCCTGATCCTCGGCTACATCATGCGCAAGGCAGGCTACGGCGTCGAAGGCAGCAAGCTGAAGAACTCCGGCCACTGATGGCAACTGTTCTCGACGACATCAATGCCGGTGTCCGGGAGGATATGGAGGCCAGGAAACGGCTCGTTTCCCTGGCTGAACTGAAAGACCTGGCGCAGGGCGCTGCACCTGCCCGCGACGCCTGGGCAGCCCTCGGCGGCCCCTCGGCGTCCCGCGACCAGCTCAAGGTCATCGCGGAAATCAAGCGGCGCAGTCCCTCCAAGGGCGACCTCGCCAGCATCGGCGATCCTGCCTCGCTGGCCAGGCAGTACGCCGACGGCGGGGCTTCCGTCATCAGCGTCCTGACCGAACAGCGCCGATTCAACGGGTCCCTGACAGACCTCGACGCGGTACGCGCCGCCGTCGACGTCCCCCTGCTGCGCAAGGACTTCACGCTTGACGAATACCAGATCTGGGAAGCCCGCGCCCACGGCGCGGACCTGATCCTGCTGATCGTCGCCGCCCTTTCCGACGCCCAGCTTGCCGAATTCAGTGCCCTCAGCTCCGAACTTGGCATGAGCGTCCTGGTGGAGACGCACACCGAAGAGGAAATTGAACGGGCGGCCGCGGCGGAGGCGCGCATCATCGGCGTCAACGTGCGGAACCTGAAAACGCTCGACGTCGACCGTTCCGTGTTCGCGGCACTGGCGGGGCAGATCCCGGCCGGGGCCCTCGTGGTTGCCGAATCGGGCGTACGGAACGTCGACGACGTCACGCACTACGCCGCCAGCGGCGCCAATGCCGTGCTGGTGGGCGAGGCGCTGGTGAGCCACTCCACCCCCCGGGAGCGGATCGCGGAGTTCACTGCCGCCGGCGCCGCCGCCATCGCCGCACGCGGCTGACCGGCCGCCCTGTACGACGCGCGGCAGAGGTGCTGCGCGAAGAGCAATGGTGCCCGGCATAACTCCCGGCTTCGGCCGGGCCATACTTTTGACCGATCAACTTGAACAGGACGGGACTGATGGCCGACGCACCTTCAGGCAACGCTGACAACAACGCCGCGGAAGCATTCCTGCAGGGCGGCTCGCTCCGGCACGCCCCGGGGCCGTACTTCGGAAACTACGGCGGACGCTGGATGCCCGAATCCCTCATCGCCGCCCTGGACGAACTCGAGGAAACGTTCGACAAGGCCAAGGACGATCCCGAGTTCCGGGCCCAGATCGCGGACCTGAACAAGAACTACTCCGGCCGTCCCTCGCTGCTGACCGAAGCCAAGCGGTTTTCCCAGCATGCCGGGGGAGTCCGGGTATTCCTCAAGCGCGAGGACCTCAACCACACCGGCTCGCACAAGATCAACAACGTGCTGGGCCAGGCGCTGCTCGCCAAGCGCATGGGCAAAACCCGGGTCATCGCCGAGACCGGCGCCGGCCAGCACGGCGTCGCCAGTGCCACCGCCGCGGCCCTCATGGGCCTCGAATGCGTGGTCTATATGGGTGCCGAGGACTGCCGCCGCCAGGCGCTGAACGTCGCCCGCATGGAGCTTCTGGGCGCCACCGTCATTCCCGTCACGAGCGGCTCGCAGACCCTCAAGGACGCCATTAATGACGCCCTCCGGGACTGGGTGGCCAACGTGGACAACACCCACTACCTGCTGGGTACGGCCGCCGGCGCCCACCCGTTCCCCGCGATGGTCCGCTACTTCCATGAGGTCATCGGTGAGGAAGCCCGCGCCCAGATCCTGGACCAGGAAGGACGCCTGCCGGACGCCGTCTGTGCCTGCATCGGCGGCGGGTCCAACGCCATCGGCATCTTCCACGGCTTCCTTGATGATCCGTCGGTCAAGATCTACGGCTTCGAAGCCGGCGGCGACGGCGTGGACACCGGACGCCACGCCGCCACCATCACGCTGGGCAAGCCGGGCGTCCTGCACGGCGCCCGTTCCTACCTCATGCAGGACGATGACGGCCAGACCATCGAGTCCCACTCCATCTCGGCAGGGCTCGACTACCCCGGCGTGGGACCGGAACACTCCTACCTCGCGGACATCGGCCGGGTCAGCTACGAACCCATCACGGACAGCGAAGCCATGGATGCCTTCCGGCTCCTGTGCCGCACCGAGGGCATCATCCCCGCCATCGAGTCCTCGCACGCCCTGGCCGGTGCCATCAAGGTGGGCCAGCGGCTTGCCGCCGAAGACGCAGCTGCCGCAGCGGACAAGATCGTGATCGTGAACCTTTCGGGACGCGGCGACAAGGACGTGGCCACGGCGGCCGAATGGTTTGACCTGCTGGACAAGGAATCCGCGGAATCGGAAATCGGCAAAGAGGGGGAGCAGCTGTGAGCAGCGCACAGATGGCCGGCAAGGCACAGATGACCAGCAAATCGGCGGCAGCCATCGACAAGGCACGCGCCGAAGGCCGTGCCGCCCTCATCGGTTACCTGCCCGCGGGCTACCCCAGCGTGGAAGCGACCATCGCCGCCGGCATCGCACTGGCCGAAAACGGTGCCGACCTGATCGAGATCGGCATTCCCTACTCTGACCCCGTCATGGACGGCCAGGTCATCCAGGCAGCCACCACCGAGGCGCTGGCCAACGGCTTCCGCGTCAGCCAGGTGTTCGACGTGGTGGCCGGCATCACCAGCAAGACCGACGCCGCCGTCCTGGTCATGACCTACTGGAACCCCGTGGTCCGGATGGGCGTGGACGAGTTCTCCCGCCGCCTCTCCGAAGCCGGGGGAGCAGGCCTGATCACCCCCGACCTCATCCCCGACGAGGCGGCAGAATGGATGGCAGCCTCCGACAAGTACGGCCTTGACCGTGTGTTCCTGGTGGCGCCGTCGTCCACCGCCGAGCGCATGCAGCGCACCGTGGATGCGAGCCGCGGCTTCGTGTATGCCGTGTCCATCATGGGCGTCACCGGAGCCCGTTCCTCCGTCAGCACCGCCGCGAAGGACGTTGTGGCTGCGGCACATGCCGCCGGTGCTGAGCGTGTGTGCGTGGGACTGGGCGTTTCCACCGCAGACCAGGTGCGCGAGATCGCCGCCTACGCGGAAGGTGTCATCGTGGGCACGGCCCTGGTGGCAGCAGTCCGTGACGGCGGCGTTGACGCCGTCGCTGCCCTCACCAAGGACCTGAGCTCCGGCCTGACACGGGAAGAAGCCTAACCCCATGCAGACCATCCTTCAGGCGGCCGCCCTGGTCCCTGCCCTGGTGCCCGCCAGCATTCCGAGCCCGGACTGGTCCGGGTTCGACATTCCCCTGCCGTGGGGAACGCTGCGCATCCACGCCTACGCCCTGTGCATCCTGGCCGGCATCGTGGTGGGCCTCTGGCTGACCTCCGCCCGCTGGGCAAAGCGCGGCGCGCCTGAAGGAAGCGTCTGGGACATCGTGGTCTGGGCCATCCCGTTCGGCATCATCGGCGGCCGGCTGTACCACGTGTTCTCGTCGCCGGACGCCTACTTCGGGCCGGGCTTCGACGGCACCGGCGACCTCTCGCTGATCCCGCAGATCCAGCGCGGCGGCCTCGGAATCTGGGGCGCCGTGGTGCTCGGCGTCGTGGGCGCCTGGATTGGCTGCCGCCGCAGCGGCGTCAAGCTCACCGCTTTCCTGGACGCCGCCGCACCGGGCCTCCTGCTTGCCCAGGCTGTAGGCCGGTGGGGCAACTACTTCAACCAGGAACTCTTCGGCAGCCCCACCACGCTGCCGTGGGGCCTGCAGATCGACGCCGACAACGCCAACTTCCCGGCAGGCGTGCCTGCCGATACCCTGTTCCACCCGACGTTCCTCTACGAGTCCCTGTGGAACGTGGCGGGCGTCCTGATCCTGCTCGCCCTGGACCGGAAATTCAATTTCCGCCGGAGCAGGCTCTTCTGGCTGTACGCCATGTATTACACCCTGGGCCGGGTCTGGATCGAAGCCATGCGCATTGACGATGCCGAACAGATCTCCCTCTTCGGCATCACCACCAGGCTGAACGTCTGGACCAGCATCCTGGTCTTTTCCGTGGCCCTGGTTGCCTTTATCCTGTTGGGCAGGAAGGGCCGTCCGGAACCGGACAGCGTGTACCTTCCCGGCCGCGAACCGGCGAAAACGGTCGCCGGAAATGCTGCCGGAAACACCGGCGATGAGGTCCGTGATCCGGACCCCGTTGTCTCAGATAGTGAAGCGCGTGATAATCTCCCTGATAACCAAAGCGGTTCCAGGCCCACTTCCGCCCCCACGGAAGAGGCCACGGCGGCACCGGCGGGCACCAAGCCCGGCACGGATGCAACGGCTTCCGGACACTCCGGCAGCACAGCCACGGGAACCGCACCCGAGGCCGGCACCAGCAAGTAGCCGCCGGCCACGCAGGGCAGCAGAGCCACCGCTCGGAGCTCCCGAAACCACAACGTCGTGGCATGGGGCCCAGTCTGGTCAGCATAGAGCTGCTGCCGGACGAAGCCCTGGGCAGGGGCCTGCGTAACCGTTAGTTCAGCAGGCCGGGCTGACCTACAATTTCCAGTAAGTAACACTTTGTTGTGCCCATGTGAGCGGTGCCCGACGAGTGGGGCCAATGGTGTCCCTTCCATACGCACGATCAGGAGGAAGGACGTCTCCCATGACCCAAACTCTTCACACTCCCAGCTGGTCCGAACCGGATCAGCCTGAGGCTGCCATGTCGCCGTTCAAGCGCTTCGCAGCCCTTCCGGAGGCCGCCGGGCTCTACAACCCCGAGCAGGAGAAGGACGCCTGCGGTCTTGCGATCATCGCAACGCTCCGCGGCGAACCCGGGTACGACATCGTCGACGCCGCCCTCACCGCCCTGCGGAACCTCGAGCACCGCGGTGCCGTGGGCGCCGACGAGGGCACTGGTGACGGCGCAGGCCTCCTGATGCAGATCCCGGACGAGTTCTTCCGGGCCGTCACCGAGTTCGAACTGCCCGCACCCGGCCAGTACGTGGCCGGCACCGCGTTCCTGCCCGCCGAACAGCGCGAAGCCGACGCAGCAAAGGCAGGCATCGAGGGCCTCGCCGCCGATGAAGGACTCAAGGTCCTCGGCTGGCGCGAGGTGCCCGTCGTCGCCGACCTCGTCGGCGCCATGGCCCGCGCCTGCATGCCCTACTTCTCCCAGCCCTTCCTCGCGTCCGCCACGGGCGAGGAGCTGGACCGCAACGAACTCGACTCGCGCGCCTGGCGTATCCGCAAGCGCGCCCAGAACAAGTTCGGCGTGTACTTCCCGTCGCTGTCCTCGCGCACCATCGTGTACAAGGGCATGCTCACCACCGCCCAGCTGGAGCCGTTCTACCCGGACCTCTCAGACAAGCGGTTCAAGACCAAGCTGGCGATTGTCCACTCCCGGTTCTCCACCAACACCTTCCCGTCCTGGCCGCTCGCGCAGCCGTTCCGGACCATCGCGCACAACGGCGAAATCAACACGGTCAAGGGCAACCGCAACTGGATGCGCGCGCGCCAGTCCCAGCTCGCCAACCCGCTGCTGGGCGATTCGCCCGAAGAGCTGTACCCCATCTGCACCCCCGGTGCGTCCGACTCCGCGTCCTTCGACGAGGTGGCGGAGCTGCTCTGGCTGTCCGGCCGGCCCATCACGCACTCGATCATGATGATGATCCCCGAGGCGTGGGAAAACCATGCCACGATGGATCCGGCCCGCCGTGCCTTCTACGAGTACCACTCCCTGCTGATGGAGCCGTGGGACGGCCCCGCCGCCGTCTCCTTTACCGACGGCAACCTGGTGGGCGCAACCCTGGACCGCAACGGCCTGCGCCCCGGACGCTTCTGGATCACCGAGGACGGCCTGATCGTCTTCGCCTCCGAAGTGGGCGTCATCGACGTCGAACCCTCCAAGGTAGTCAAGAAGGGCCGTGTGTCCCCGGGCAAGATGTTCCTGGTGGACACCGAGTCCGGCCGCATCATCGACGACGAAGAGGTCAAGGCTGAGGTTGCCGCCGCCAACCCGTGGGCGGAGTGGGTCAAGGACAACCTGATCGACCTGAACGACCTTCCCGAGCGCGAGCACGTGGTGCACACGGCTGCGTCCGTGAACATCCGCCAGCGCACCTTCGGCTACACAACCGAGGAACTGAAGATCCTGCTGGGCCCCATGGCCCGCACCGGCGCCGAGCCGCTGGGCGCCATGGGATCCGACACCCCGGTGGCCGTGCTGTCCAAGCGCCCCCGCCTGCTGTTCGACTACTTCGTGCAGTCCTTCGCGCAGGTCACCAACCCGCCGCTGGATGCCATCCGCGAAGAGCTGGTCACGTCGCTGACGTGCGCCATCGGCCCCAACGGCAACCTCCTGGACACCAAGCAGGTCCGCCAGCCCCAGGTCCAGCTGCCCTTCCCGGTGATCAACAACGACCAGCTCGCCAAGATCGCCAACATCGAGGACGCCGACGGCAACCGCGTGGCCATGAAGGTCCGCGGCCTGTACCGCCCCGAAGGCGGCGAGAACGCCCTGCGCGCCCGGCTCACCGAGATCTGCGAGCAGGTTTCCGGTGCCATCAACCGCGGTGTCCAGTACATCGTGCTCTCGGACCGTGACTCCAACGCGCAGTGGGCACCCATCCCGTCGCTGCTGCTGGTTTCCGCCGTGCACCACCACCTGCTCCGCAGCGCCAACCGCACCAAGACCGCCCTGGTGGTCGAGGCCGGCGACGTCCGTGAGACGCACCACGTGGCCGTGCTCATCGGCTACGGCGCCTCGGCCGTCAACCCGTACCTGGCCATGGAATCCGTGGAGCAGCTGATCGCTGCCGGCGACGTCACCGGCGTCACCCCGCAGGACGGCGTCTACAACCTCATCAAGGGCCTCGGCAAGGGCGTCCTGAAGATCATGTCCAAGATGGGCATCTCCACGGTCGCCTCCTACACCGGTGCCCAGACGTTCGAGGCCCTGGGCCTGGGTCAGGAACTGGTGGACGAATTCTTCGCCGGAACCCACTCCCAGCTCGGCGGCGTGGGCCTGGACGTCATCGCGGCCGAGGTCTCGGCCCGCCACCAGATGGCGTACCCGGAGGGCGGCATCGAGCAGCCCCACCGCCCGCTGCTGGGCGGCGGCGAGTACCAGTGGCGCCGCGACGGCGAGCCGCACCTGTTCAACCCGGAGACGGTATTCCGGCTGCAGCACGCAACCCGCGAACGCCGCTACGACATCTTCAAGGCGTACACCAAGGGCGTGGACGACCAGTCCACCAACCTGATGACCCTGCGCGGCCTGCTCAAGTTCAAGAATGAGCGCCCGGCCGTTCCCCTCGAGGAAGTGGAGCCCGTCTCCAGCATCGTCAAGCGGTTCTCCACCGGGGCCATGAGCTATGGCTCCATCTCGCAGGAAGCCCACGAGACGCTGGCCATCGCCATGAACCAGCTGGGCGGCAAGTCCAACACCGGCGAAGGCGGCGAGGACGTGGACCGGCTCCTGGACCCGAAGCGCCGTTCCGCCGTCAAGCAGATCGCGTCCGGACGTTTCGGCGTGACCAGCCTCTACCTGACCAACGCCGACGACATCCAGATCAAGATGGCGCAGGGCGCAAAGCCCGGCGAGGGCGGCCAGCTGATGGCGCAGAAGGTCTACCCGTGGGTGGCCCGCACGCGGCACTCGACTCCCGGCGTCGGACTCATCTCCCCGCCCCCGCACCACGACATCTACTCCATCGAGGACCTCGCGCAGCTCATCTACGATGCGAAGCGTGCCAACCCCTCGGCCCGGGTCCACGTCAAGCTGGTGTCCGAAGTGGGGATCGGCACCGTGGCGTCCGGCGTGACCAAGGCGAAGGCCGACGTCGTACTGGTTTCCGGCCATGACGGCGGAACGGGCGCCTCGCCGCTGAACTCGCTCAAGCACGCCGGTGTCCCGTGGGAGCTCGGCCTTGCCGAGACCCAGCAGACCCTGATGCTCAACGGCCTGCGCGACCGCGTGGTGGTCCAGGTTGACGGCCAGCTCAAGACCGGACGCGACGTTGTGATCGCAGCGCTGCTGGGCGGCGAGGAGTTCGGCTTCGCCACCGCTCCGCTGGTGGTGGAAGGCTGCATCATGATGCGCGTCTGCCACCTGGACACCTGTCCCGTGGGCGTCGCCACGCAGAACCCTGAACTGCGTGCCCGCTTCACCGGCAAGCCCGAGTTCGTGGTCAACTTCTTCGAGTTCCTTGCCGAGGAAGTGCGCGAAATCCTGGCCGAGCTCGGCTTCCGCAGCCTGGAAGAGGCCATCGGCCACGCCGAAGTCCTCGACACCCGGGAAGCGGTGGACCACTGGAAGGCCGACGGCCTGGACCTGGACCCGATCCTGCACGGGCTGGAGTTCGACGACGACGCGCCGCTGCGGAACATGACCGGCCAGAACCATGAGCTGGACAAGCACTTCGACCAGCGCCTGATCACCATGGCCACCGAAGCGCTGACGGACCGCAGCCCGGTGAAGATCGCCGTGGACGTCATCAACACGGACCGTTCCGTGGGCACCATGCTGGGGCACGTCGTCACCAAGACGTTCGGCACCGACGTGCTGGCCACGGACACCATCGACGTCACCCTCAACGGCACCGCCGGCCAGTCGCTGGGCGCGTTCCTGCCCGCCGGCATCACCCTGCGGCTGTACGGCGACTCGAACGACTACGTGGGCAAGGGCTTGTCCGGCGGCCGGATCATCGTCCGCCCGGACCGGACCAACGTCTTCAAGGCGGAGACCAACGTCATTGCCGGCAACGTGATCGGCTACGGCGCCACGAGCGGTGAAATATTCCTGCGCGGCCAGGTGGGCGAACGCTTCCTGGTCCGCAACTCCGGTGCCACCGCCGTTGTCGAAGGCATTGGCGACCACGGCTGCGAGTACATGACCGGCGGCCAGACGCTGATCATAGGACGCACCGGCCGCAACTTCGGCGCCGGCATGTCCGGCGGTACCGCCTACGTCCTGGACCTGGATACTGCCAAGGTCAACAAGGATGCACTGCAGTCCGGCGAACTCCAGCTCCGCGAGCTGGACGCCGAGGACCGCGATATCGTGCACGGCCTGCTGGTCAAGCACGTGGAAGAAACTGACTCCCAGCTGGCTGCGCGCCTCCTCGAGAACTTCGACGACACCGCAGCCCGCATTACCAAGGTGCTGCCGCGCGACTACGCGGCCGTGCTGCAAACCCGCCTCGACGCCATTGAAGAGGGCCTTGACCCCGACGGCGAAGAAGTGTGGTCTCGAATCCTGGAGGTAACCGGTGGCTGATCCACGCGGATTTTTGAAAGTACGCCAGCGGGAAACCCAGCCACGGCGTCCCGTTCCCGTCCGCATCATGGACTGGAAGGAAGTGTACGAAGCTCAGGAAAAAGGCACCCTGAAGGCCCAGGCCGGCCGCTGCATGGACTGCGGCGTGCCGTTCTGCCACCAGGGCTGCCCGCTGGGCAACCTCATTCCCGAGTGGAATGACCTGATGTGGCGGGATAAGGGCGAGGAAGCGATCGAGCGCCTGCACGCCACGAACAACTTTCCCGAGTTCACCGGCCGCCTGTGCCCCGCCCCGTGCGAGGCATCCTGCGTCCTGGGGATCAACCAGCCTGCCGTCACCATCAAGCAGGTGGAGGTTTCCATCATTGATGAGGCCTGGGACAACAACTGGGTCCACCCGCTGCCCCCGACGCGCCTCACCGGCAAGACCGTCGCCGTCGTTGGCTCCGGTCCTGCCGGCCTCGCCGTCGCACAGCAGCTGACCCGCGTGGGCCACACCGTTGCCGTGTACGAGCGCGACGACAAGATCGGCGGCCTGCTGCGCTACGGCATCCCCGACTTCAAGATGGAAAAGGAGCAGGTGGACCGCCGCGTCGAGCAGATGAAGGCGGAAGGCACCCGCTTCCGGACCGGCGTCGCCGTCGGCACCGACGTGACGTGGGAGCAGCTGCGCCGCCGCTACGACGCCGTCGTGGTCTGCACCGGTGCCACCGTCCCGCGCGACCTGCCCATTCCGGGCCGCGACCTGGACGGCATCCACTTCGCCATGGACTACCTGGTGCCGGCCAACCGCGTGGTGGCGGGGGAGACAGTTGAGAACCAGATCAATGCGCAGGGCAAGCACGTGGTCATCCTCGGCGGCGGCGACACCGGCGCGGACTGCCTCGGCACCGCGCACCGGCACGGCGCTGCATCCGTGACCACCCTGGCCATCGGCAAGCAGCCGCCGGCCGAGCGCGCCAGCCACCAGCCCTGGCCGACGTTCCCCACCCTCTTCGAGGTCGCCAGCGCCCACGAGGAAGGCGGCGAGCGGACCTACCTCGCCTCCACCGTGGAATTCGTTGGCGAGAACGGCAAGCTGACCGGCGTCAAGGTGGCCGAGACCGAGTTCGTTGACGGCAAGCGCCTGCCCAAGGCCGGCACCGAGCGAATCATCCCCGCGGACCTGGTGTTCCTGTCCCTGGGCTTCACCGGCGCCGAGCCGGCGGGCATCACCGAACAGGTGCACGCCGAATTCGACGGCCGCGGCAACGTGTCCCGCGACGGCTACTACATGACCAACACCGAAGGTGTCTTCGTGGCGGGCGACGCCGGCCGCGGCCAGTCCCTCATCGTGTGGGCCATCGCCGAAGGACGCGCCGCCGCCGCAGCCGTGGACAAGTACCTGATGGGAAGCACCATCCTGCCGGCTCCCGTCGCGCCGACGGACCGCGCCATCGCCGTCCTCTAATGCAGCACCGGGGGCTTAAGTTCACCCCCGCGACAACTTAACCAATGCAAGAGACCAATAGGGTAGGTATATGAGACGCGCAAAAATTGTGGCTACTTTCGGCCCGGCAATTGCCAGCTATGAGAACACCCTCGCGGTGCTCGAAGCCGGCGTTGACGTCGCCCGGATGAACATGAGCCACGGCGATTACTCCGTGCATGACAACACCTATGACAACGTCCGCAAGGCAGCGTCCGACCTCGGCAAGCCCGTGGCGATCATGGCCGACCTGCAGGGTCCGAAGATCCGCCTGGGCCGTTTTGTCGACGGTCCCCACGCCCTTGCCGAAGGTGACACCTTCACCATCACCACCGAAGACGTACCCGGCACCAAGGACATCTGCTCCACCACCCTGAAGAGCCTCACCGAAGACGTCAACGTGGGCGATGCCCTGCTGATCGACGACGGCAAGGTGGCCCTGCGTGCCATCGAGGTGGACGACGTCAAGGTTGTGGCTACTGTAACCGTGGGCGGCATGGTGTCCAACAACAAGGGCATCAACCTGCCCGGCGTTGCCGTTAACGTCCCCGCGCTGAGCGAAAAGGACGAGGACGATCTGCGGTGGGCCATCCGCCGCGGTGTTGACCTGGTTGCCCTGTCCTTCGTGCGTGACGCCACGGACATCAAGCGTGTGCACGAAATCATGGACGAAGAAGGCCGCCGCGTGCCGGTCATCGCCAAGATCGAAAAGCCCCAGGCAGTGGACCAGCTCCACGAGATCATTGACGCGTTCGACGCGATCATGGTGGCCCGTGGCGACCTCGGCGTGGAGCTTCCGCTGGAGGAAGTGCCGATCGTGCAGAAGCGCGCAATCGAGCTGGCCCGCCGCTGGGCCAAGCCGGTCATCGTGGCAACCCAGGTGCTGGAGTCCATGATTGACAACCCGCGCCCCACCCGTGCAGAAGCTTCCGACTGCGCCAACGCCGTGCTCGACGGTGCGGACGCCGTGATGCTTTCCGGTGAGACCAGCGTGGGCAAGTACCCGATCGAAACCGTCAAAGTCATGGCCCGGATCATCGAATCCACCGAGGTCCACGGCCTGGAGCGCGTCCCTCCGCTGGGGACCAAGCCCAAGACCCGTGGCGGCGCCATCACGCGTGCCGCCGTCGAAATTGCCGACCAGCTGGACGCCAAGTACATCTGTGCGTTCACGCAGTCCGGCGACTCCGCACGCCGCCTGTCCCGCCTGCGCCCCATCAAGCCGGTCTTCGCCTTCACCCCGGTGGAGCAGGTCTGGAACCAGCTGGCCCTCACCTGGGGCATCCAGCCGGTGCTGGTGCAGATGGTGGACCACACCGATGCCATGACGGCACAGGTTGACCGCAGCCTGATGGAGATGGACCTCGTGCAGGACGGTGACCTGGTGGTCATCGCTGCCGGTTCCCCTCCCGGAAAGGCCGGTTCCACCAACTCGCTGAAGGTGCACAAGGTGGGCGACCTCGCCGACTCCACCCGCGCGGGGGAAGTCACCAGCAACAAGGAAAAGCTCGGCCCCTGGCCGGAAAAGAAGAAGAAGGCCTAGCCTTTCTGACAATGAAAAGGACCCCTGCCGATTGGCGGGGGTCCTTTTTGTTTGGAACGAAGGTTAGTTCACCTGATTGATGATGGTCTCGGCCACTTCGCGCATGCTGAGGCGGCGGTCCATTGAGGTCTTCTGGATCCAGCGGAAGGCTTCCGGCTCCGTGAGGCCCATCTTGGTGGTCAGGAGGCTCTTGGCGCGCTCCACGAGCTTGCGGGTGGCGAACTGTTCCTGGAGGTCGGAGACCTCGCTTTCGAGGGCCTTGATCTCCTCGTGGCGGGAGAGTGCGATCTCGAGCGCGGGGATGAGGTCGGCGGGCGTGAAGGGCTTGACCACATAGGCCATGGCGCCGGCGTCGCGGGCGCGCTCCACGAGTTCCTTTTGGCTGAAGGCGGTCAGCAGCACCACGGGGGCGATGCGGGCCTTGACGATCTTCTCGGCTGCGGAGATGCCGTCCATAACGGGCATCTTAACGTCCATCAGGACCAGGTCCGGCTTCAGTTCCTCGGCGAGCTGGACGGCCTTTTCGCCGTTGTCCGCCTCGCCCACAACGTCATAGCCTTCGCCGCGCAGGATCTCGATGATGTCGAGGCGGATGAGGGTTTCATCCTCGGCCACAATGACGCGGCGCGCCGGCTGGGACGTGGGTTTTGACTCCGTCTGTTCAGTCACGGGATCTCCTTGGAAAGGTACGGCGGGGACATCACTATCTTAGGTGCCCCGGTCCTGTACTTGATCTGCATGGGTCGGTTGCGGCGTCGGCGGCGCGATTCTGGAATTCAGCCTATCTGCATGTAGAGTAATTCCGCGTACGTGAAGCAATCGCGTTGCTCACAGTCAGCTGTGGGCGTACTCTTTGGCTCCATGTATTCCGCGCCCGAGTGGCGGAATTGGCAGACGCGCCGCACTCAAAATGCGGTATCGAAAGGTGTGTGGGTTCGAGTCCCACCTCGGGCACAGCATATCCCCTCGTCAGAGGGGTTTTTGCTTTAACGTGTTGACATGGCTTGTGGTGGCGTCCCTCTGACGCTAGATGTGCGGGCATTGGCCTGGCTGCCACGGAGCCTATTCAGGTGTGTGGGGTGGCGGGTCCAAGTCCCTGGCTGGTGGGCCTTCCGCCTGCTGTGGTGGGGTTATGCGGTTCCTCGTTCCGGTTTTGTCGGGTTGGTCGTGGGTGGCCAACACCTATTCATGGTCCGGGGCTGCGGGCACAACATGACGTCGCCGACTTTTGTAGGAAATTCTTCTTGGAGGGCTCCTCTTTACCACGCGGGAGCAGTATGGGCTCCGTTTGTCCTGTCAAATGGGGTGTTGGCATTGTCCACACATACGTCTGCTTTATAGGAGCCCCGTGGTGGCCAGCAGTACGGAAGGGAATTTCGGTTCACGAGCAGCATCTGGCGCGCTGACTGCGGCGGGGAAGGCCCAGCACCATGAAGATCAGAGCGACAAAAGCGAAGCAGGCTTTGCTGCAGGTCGCACAAATTCGTGGGGGAGAGGGCCACTACGACGCCCAGGAACGGGACACCCCGAGTGCTTGGACCAAACGGCGGGATTGGGCCTACACGTCTCGGTAACTTGAGAGACTCGGCGCTGCAGCTTGCACTAATCGGGACCCTGACGAGGTCAACGCTGCGCTAAGTCAGGAGTGTCAGGTTTGGATTCAAGAGCTCTTCCAAGCCACGTGGGAAATGACGACTGAACCTCATACTAGCCATGTCTGAGGTCCGGCCTGACGTCAGCTTTGGGTGTACTTCGACCGACTACCGGCGTCGCTTAGCCGCGCGTTGATGTCTTCTGGGTAACGGTTCGATCAGACAGATTCTGCCCTGACTGTGTTGGTGATGCTGCCGACTCCTTCGACTGACACGGTGATAGTGTCGCCGTCTTTGAGGAAAAGTTGGGGGTCTCGGCGGTATCCGACTCCGGATGGTGTGCCGGTGAGGATGACGTCCCCTGGCTCCAGTGTGGTGAATTCGGTGATGGTCGCGACGAGTGTGGGGATGCCGAAAATCAGGTGGGAAAGGTCGGATTTTTGGACAACTTCCCCGTTCAGGGTTGTGCTGATGCCTGCCTTGGTGATGTTGGCCTCTGCAGGGGTGACGATGTAGGGGTCGATCGGGGTGGTGTTGTCCCAGATCTTGCCCTGCAACCATTGGTGGGACTCGTTCTGGAAGTCGCGCATGCTGACGTCGTTGGAGACGCAATAGCCAAGGACATGGTCCAGAGCGTCCTGTTCGGTGACGCGGCGGCCTGTCTTGCCGATGATGACGGCGAGTTCGCCCTCAAAGTCGACCTGGCCGGATTCCGGGGGCAGGACGATGTCGTCCGCTGGTCCGATGAGAGTGGACGCGTATTTAGGGAAGAGGACGGGAAAGGCTGCCGTGCTGACCACGTCGGCATGGTCTTTGTAGTTCAGGCCCACGCAGAGAATTTTTCCGGCCCTTGGTGACGCAGCACGCAGGGTGACTTCCGAGACGCTAACCCGGGCTTCGGTTAGACGGGCGGCACTGGCAAGGAGATCAGCTGATGTTTCCGGTCCAATGTCGGTGAGCCCGGCCAGCGGGATGACGTGTTCGCCGTGGACTTCGCCGAGGTAGTTGTGACCCTTGTATCGGTAGTTTGCGTAGGCCATTCTTTCTCTTCCTGATCTGGGTGACTGTTTTCGGCAATGCTCGCAACGTGCCGGAGGCGAAGGTTGTTCATCATCATCGGTATCCGTGGCGCTTCGGGCCGCCTGTGCGGCGCCGCTAACCTGCCGGCTGCACGCCGAAGGCTACCGCGAGCTTCATGATCTTCTCGGCGCGGCCCAGGCGAGGCAGGTCGGAGCCGTCCCGGATGACGCGGCCGTTGGCTTCGAAGTCGGCCATGAAGTCGGTGGCCCAGGCGACGTCGGATGGCGTGGGGCTGATGACCTCGTTGATGACGGGGGTCTGGTCAATGGCCAGGCAGAGCTTGCCGGTCATGCCCATCATCACCGTGATGCCGGTCTGCTCGCGCAGGATGGGGTGGTTGGTGCCGACGGTGGGGCCGTCGATGGGGCCCGGCAGGTTGCCCACACGGCTGGCGACGACAAGCTTGGCGCGGGGGTAGGCCATGGCCTCGGCGGTGGCGGCCATGCCTGTGTCGCGGCGGAAGTCACCGGAGCCGAAGGCCAGGCGGAACGCGCCCTGTGCCTTGGCGATGTGGTTGGCTTCCTCGATGCCCAGCGCGGATTCCACCAGCGGGATAACGGGCGTCTTGCCGTCCATGCGGTGGAAGCTCTCGGTCACCTGGTCCGCCGATTCGGTCTTGGCGAGCATGACGCCCAGGAGGCCGGGCGTGCCGCGCAGGCCGGCGAGGTCGTCAGCCCAGAAGCGGCTGGTGGCATCGTTGATGCGGACCCAGGCCTTGCCGCCGGCCGTGAGCCAGTCCACCACGTTGTTCCGCGCCTGGTCCTTCTGCGACGGGACCACGGCATCTTCAATATCCAGGATGATCGAGTCGGCGCGGGACACTGCCGACTGGTCGAAGAGCTCGGGCTTCATGGCATTGACCAGGAGCCAGGAGCGGGCGATCTCTGCTTGGATATTGCGCTCTAGGGTGAAGTTCGGGAAGGCATCAGTCGATGTTGGGAATGAGGTATTTCCGGTGCTTTGGGGCATCTAGGTGGGCTGCGTCATGGGGTCTCCGTGCTAAGTCAGTTGAGTGATGGTGCAGTGGATGTCATGCGGTAGCAGAGACCCTCTTCGGCTTCTTCCGGGTGGGCCCACACTGCGATCCCGCGTGCGGCTTCGTACATGGTGCGTGGTTGTGCGGCGTTGCCTGCGATCCAGAGTGCTGTGGAGTCTGCCATGGCATCGTCAACTGTCCCGGTGCGGATAATGCTGCCGTTGTGGCGGATCTGGACGGTGGTTCCGATCAGCCGGCGCCAATGGATGTATTGGCGGAGCATGATCCGCTCTCCGAAGGCAGGTTCCTGCTGCCTGGTGGGGCCGGGTGATGGGGTCATGGTGCGGTGAGGGCTGATGCCACTGCTTTGCCCAGTGTTTCTGTGGTGGCGTTGCCGCCCATGTCCGGTGTGAGTGCCTGTTGTCCTTGGGCGAGCACGGTTTCCATGGCGGTGGTGATGGCGGTGGCTGCTTCGGGCTCCCCGAGGTGTTCGAGCATCATGGCAGCGCACCAGATTTGGCCGATGGGGTTGGCGATGCCTTTGCCGGCGATGTCGGGGGCGGAGCCGTGGACGGGTTCGAAGAGGCTGGGGAACTTGCGTTCGGGGTTGATGTTGCCGCTGGGGGCGATGCCGATGGTGCCGGTGCAGGCGGGTCCGAGGTCGGAGAGGATGTCGCCGAAGAGGTTGCTGGCGACGACGACGTCGAACCAGTCGGGGTGCATGACGAAGTTAGCGGCCAGGATGTCGATGTGGTACTTGTCCACGTTGACGTCACTGAAGCCCTTGGCCATTTCCTGGACACGTTCGTCCCAGTAGGGCATGGTGATGGAGATGCCGTTGCTCTTCGTGGCGGAGGTCAGGTGTTTCTTGGGACGGCTTTGTGCCAGGTCGAAGGCGTATTTCAGGATCCGGTCCACGCCGGTGCGGGTCATGACGGTTTCCTGGACCACGGTTTCGCGGTCGGTGCCTTCGAAGATTTTTCCGCCGATGCTGGAGTATTCGCCTTCGGTGTTTTCGCGTACGACGTAGAAGTCGACGTCTCCCGGGACCCTGCCGGCCAAGGGGCTGGGCACGCCGGGCAGGAGTTTGACCGGGCGGAGGCTGACGTACTGGTCGAAGTGGCGGCGGAACTGCAGCAGGCTGCCCCACAGCGAGATGTGGTCAGGGACGACGTCGGGCCATCCAACTGCGCCGAAGAAGATGGAATCGAACTGGTTCAGCTGGTCGAACCAGCCGTCGGGGAGCATCTTCCCGTGCCGGGTGTAGTAATCGGCCGAGGCGTAGTCAAAGTGTTCGTATTTGAGGTTGAGGTCGAAGGCTGAGGCTGCGGCGTTTAGGACGCGCAGCCCTTCGGGCACGACTTCAGTGCCGATTCCGTCGCCGGGAATGACTGCGATGCGGTGGGATTTCGACATCAGGATCCTTCTTCGTCGGTGAGATGTGTTTGGTGTTAGCGGTCGACCGGGTGTGCCGGTTCGCGGTTTTCGAGGACATCGATGACGGCGTGCGCGGCGGCCAGCCCCGCACGGATCCGTGCCTGGATTGTTTGGCCTGCAAGGTGGGAGGTAATAAGGACATTGTCCAGGCCCCGGAGGGGGCTGTCCGCGGGCAGGGGTTCGATCTCGAGCACGTCCAGGGCAGCGCCGGCGATGGTGCCGTCGTACAGTGCCTTGGCCAGGGCTTCTTCGTCCACGAGTGAGCCGCGGGCCGTGTTAATGAGGACAGCGGTGGATCTCATCGCCTGCAGCCGGGACGCGTCGATGAGCGGGCCCATGCTCTGGCCTGCGCGGGTGTGCAGGGAGAGGTAGTCCGCCTCGCTGATGACGGTATCGAAATCAGCGAAGCGGACGGTGCTGCTGGTGTCAGGGTCGGGGTGGGTGGTGCTGACCAGGACGGTCATGCCGAGGGCGGTGCCCAGGTTTGCGGTGGCGCGTCCGCTGGGGCCGTAGCCGATGATGCCGAGGGTGGAGCCGCGCAGTTCATGGCCGGCGTCGCGGGGCCAGCGGCCTTGGCGGACGGCGGCGGTGACCTCGCCGAGGCGCCGTGCGGCCATGATGATCAGTCCGATGGTGAGTTCGGCGACAGAGTGGTGGTTTGTTCCCGGAGCGTTGCAGACCCTAATTCCTTGTGCGGCCGCGGCCTGGATGTCGATGGAGTCGTAACCGACGCCGCTGCGCGCGATGACTTTTAGGGAGGCTGCGCCGGCGAGCATGTCGGCGGTGACCGGTTCGCTGGCGAGGATCGCGCCGGATATGCCGTCGAACAACGAGCGGCGTTCCGCCGGGGTCCGTGGCCCACGGGAGTGCGAGTAAACCGGTTCGAGGCCGTGGTCGCGCAGCAGCTGGTCCACGGTATCTCCCTCATGGAGGTAGTCGGTGGTGATCAGGATGCGTGGGGCCATGGTGGGCGTTCCTCGTCGTGGTCGGGTGGGCGTGGTTTTCGCTTGGAGTGGTAGTCACGCGCGTCAGGGCCGCCACGGAGTGCGCAGCGGCCCTGACGGTCGTTTCCGGTATTAGTGGGCGTCGACTTTGTCTGTTTCCACGGGTTCCGGGGTGTTGGCCTGGATTTCGTTTTTCTTTTTGCCTGCGGCGTGCAGGACCCTGCGGGCCTGTTCGGGGTCGTAGTCCTTTTCCCATTTACCGACGACGACGGCTGCCATCACGTTGCCCAGCACGTTGATGAACACCCGTCCTTCGTTCAGGAGCCGGTCGATGCCGACGATGAGGGCAAGGGCAGCCAGGGGGATGCCGCCGACGGAGCTCAGGGTGCTGGCCAGGACGATGAACGCGCCGCCTGCGATGCCTGCGGTGCCTTTGCTGGTGAGCATCATGACGCCGACCATGACCAGCTGCTGTTCCCAGGACAGGTCCATGCCAACGGCCTGGGCCAGGAATACCGAGGCCATGGTCAGGTAGACGGCGGAGCCGTCGAGGTTGAAAGAGAACCCGGAGGGGATGACGATGCCGACGGTGGACTTGCCGACGCCCATGGCTTCGAGCTTTTTGATCAGCTGCGGAAGGACCGCTTCGCTGGAGCAGGTGCTCAAAGCGATCAGCAGTTCGGCCTTGAAGTAGCGCATCACGGTGAAAATGTTCAGCCCGGTGGCACGGGCGATGATGCCGAGGACCACGAGGACGTACGCGATGCAGGTTCCGGTGAACAGCAGGACGAGGTATCCGAGTTGCTGCAGGCTTTGGGTGCCGTAGTTGGCCACCACTGCCGCCAGGGCGCCGAAGGTGCCGATGGGGGCAAGGCGCATGACCCAGTTGACGATCTTGAAGATCACTGTGGACAGGGCCTGGATGCCCTTTGTCAGGAAGGCACCGGCTTCACCGGAGACGTTCATCGCGGCGCCGAAGATGATGGAGACCATCAGCGCGGCGATGATCGTGTGGCCGGTTAAGGCGCCAAACAGCGACTCGGGGATGATGTTGTTGACGAATTCGATGCCGTCGAAGCCTTCGCTGGCCTTCGCAGGAACCTTGCTGGAGTCCAGCTGTGACGGGTCGATGTTCATGCCGTCGCCGGGACGGAAGACGTTGGCGACAACGAGGCCGATGAGCATCGACAGCAGTGACAGCACCAGGAAGTACCCCAGTGCCTTCACACCGATGCGGCCGGCCTTGCGCAGGCTGTCCATGGATGCGATGCCAAGGGAAACAACGCAGAACACCACCGGAATGACGATCATCTTCACCAGGGCGATGAACCAGTCGCTGAGCGGGGTGAGCTGTTTGCCGACTTCGGGGAGGAGGAAGCCGACGGCGATGCCCAGGACGGCGCCCAGGACGACTTGGAACCAGAGTTCGCGCATCAGCCGGCCGAACCGGGAGCGCTGGTTGGGCGGATGGGCGGAATGGTGCGGGTTCTGCACGGTGTGGGACGACATCTTGGGTGCTCCTTTGCACGACAGACAG
>NZ_JARHXQ010000253.1:0-2202 GCF_029222765.1 Arthrobacter sp. Cr_A7
GGCCACGGTGGCACCCTATGCGAAGGCCGTCGGGGCGAAGGTCAAGATGGCGGAGGCATTGACGGAACACCGCCATGAGCGCAGCCCGAAAAAGACCGCGGCGGTCATCGAGTCGCTGTTCGACAAGCAGCGGGCGGTGGCCGTCTGCACGCACCGCCCGGCACTTCCCACGGTGTTCGCGCAGCTTGCGAAGCACATGCCCGGAGCCTTGAGCAGCCTCCTGCCGTCCGAGGAGCCGTACCTGTCGCCGGGTGAACTCGTGGTGTGCCATGTGGCTTCCGGCGGGAAGAACCGCATCGTGGCCGTCGAGCAGTTCAAGCCGTTCGACGACTAGCACCCGCAAGCCTGCTTGACCCGTCCAGCTTTGTATCAAATACTCGATACAAAGTTGCACGAATCTGGGGGATGATGTGCCGGGCAGCGACGCCATTGCCGTTCTTACCAACGTTTCACCGATGGTGGTCCTGTGGCCGTTCCTGCTGGCAGCGGGGATCTACGTGCTGCTTCGCTGGGTCATCCGGGCCCCGGGCGGCGGAGCCACGCCCGTATCGGCGGCGCAGCACGCCTCTTGGGTGGGCTTCATCGGCTGGCTGGCGAGCTCGCTGCAGCCCGCTGTCAATGCCGGCATCCTGCCGATTCCCTCGCCAGGTTTCACGGCCGGCACGGTGGATATCCTTCCAGCTCTGGCCTGGCCGGTGCTGGGCTGCCTGGCCGTCCACGCCATCGGCCAGCTGAGCTATCCCGGCCCACGGCTCCCCCGCCGCCGGGCAACCCTGGACGTACGGAGGGCGCGTGACTTCCTGCCCCGGCCCCTTGCCTGGACGGTCCTCGCAGTTTTCGTAGCCGCCGCTGGGCAGATCGCCTGGACTGCCACTCTCCCCGGCTTCGCACCGGTCCCTTATGACTACCGTCCCGCCCCGGACAACCAGTACGTCACCTACGGCGCAGACGGCCGCATCACCGGTGTCGAACTGGCCGCCTACCTGGGCAGCGCCCTGATCATCGTGGCCGCGGGAACCCTGCTGGTCCTTGCGCTGATCACGCACCGCCGGCAGCTTGAGCCGCTGACGCCCGAGGACAATGGCCTCCTGCGGACCATCGCCATGAACCGCCTGCTGCGCACAGTGGCCACCATCGCCTCCGGACTCGGGGCCATCGCGGGCAATCACGCGGCGCGCCCGAACCCCTTCGACGGTACCGGCAGCTGGTTCAACCCGGCCGGCTTACTGAACCTAGCTGTCCTGCTGGCCATGTGGTGGTGGGCGCCGCCCAAGCTGTCGGGTGGGGCTGCGGGCCGGGTCCTACCCGCGGACCCGCACCCGGCCACCAAACTTTCGGTGTCGATCGGGCCGGCCATGGGGCTCGCGGTACTGGTTCCGGTGCTGGCCGCATTGCTTATTCCGGGTGCCGTCACCGACCGTCCCGCGATGTTCGTTGCAATCTCCGCCGCGGCAGTCCTCGCTGTTGTTGCTGCGGGCGAGCTGCTTCTCCATCGCAACTACGGGGACCCTGGCGAGCCACGCCGCTGGCCGCGCCAGCCGGTGTCGCCTGCCATGCTCAGCACGGCGATTGCGGCCGCTGCCGTCCTGGTGGGCGTAACAATAATTGTTGCGGTCCGCCAGTCCGAACTCGCCCTGCCGGCGTCGTGGGGCGCAACAGCTTGGACCAGCGCAGCCGTTGCCGGATTCTCCGTGCTCCCGCTTGCCATGGTCCGGCGGCGCCACAGCATCCCCGATCCGGTTCCCGGCCTGGACGCCGCCCTCCGCGCAATCTCGCTGCACCGCCTGGTCCGGACGCTGGCCGCGTTCCTCACGGTGCAGGCGGGCGTGCTGCTGATGGCCACCGGACGCGAGCTTCAGGCCGAGTACCCTTTGGGCCCGGTGCTGTGGGACAACGCGTGGCAGGCGGCGCCGGGCGTCGGAATCCTCCTGGCGGCCGCGGGCGCGGTGATTGCCGTGATTCCCGTCCGCGGCATCGCCGCCACGTGGGCCGCCAAGCCCGCCCCCGCACCGGAACCGGTGACGTGAGCGCCGGCATCATCATCGACCTCCGGTCCGCCACGCCGCCCTACGAGCAGATCCGGTCACAGATTAGTTCGTTGGTGGCAGTCGGCGACCTGGCGCCCGGCAGCCGGCTGCCGACGGTCAGGAGCCTGGCTGCGGATCTTGGCGTTGCCGTGGGAACGGTGGCCCGGGCGTACAA
>NZ_JARHXQ010000254.1:0-15152 GCF_029222765.1 Arthrobacter sp. Cr_A7
GGCCCCGTCTTGGCCCGGTCCCTTGGGGACCGGAAGTTTGATAGAGGCCTCGATGTGCTGCTGGCAACCTCTGCGGCGTCCTGCCTGCCGTTTGCTTTGCCTCCTTAAGTAAATCCTGCGGCACCCTCCTGTACACGAGTAGGGTGTACTCGATTTCCGCGCCGGGGTACTACCTAGGAGCCCTGGGACGCTGCAGGCACCGGTGCATTCCCGGTCGGGAGCGGACGCGGGCATGGCACAGCGGAGCAGCCTGAAGGCGACAAAGCCGCAGGTGAAGGGCCGGCTGATGCAGCGTGCCGGGTGCCGGGCGTTGCGGGATGTCCCGGCCTACTTGGGCAGAGCGGACTCCAGTTCGTCCCTGCTGCGTACACCCAGCTTCACGTAGGTCCTGTACAGGTGCCCCTCCACGGTGCGGACGGAGACCATCAGCTTTTGCGCTATCTCGCGGTCGGTGAGGCCCTGCACCGCGAGTTCCACGATGTCCTGTTCACGCCGGGTGAGGTGGACGGCGGGAGCCGCGGCGATGAAGCGGCCTTCCCTGAACCGTTCGCCCAGTTCATGGTCGCACCGCTCGCGCTGCGCAACAGCCTGCCTGGAGCGGCGGCGTTCCCCGGCGTGCTCCAGTACGGAGCTGGCACGGGCGTAGGCCTCGCGGGCAAGGTTGACGAAGCCTGACGCTTCCAGCGATGCCGCCGTTTCCATCAGGGCATCCCCGTCGGCCGCTTCCCAGCTGGTGGCAAGCGTCAGCATGGCCGCTGCCCAGCGTCCCTGCACATCGCGCGCGGCGTCCTGCACCATGGGAATCACCGACGGGTCCCCCAGATCCCAGCACACGGCCAGGAGTTCGAGCAGGTGGCCGGCCCTTCCCGAGGCTTCGGCTGCTGTCATCATCGTGTGCAGCGAGGCGATGCCCTTGCCGTCACGGGACAAGTACTCGGCGGCCGCGGCGGCGTACGCTCCGGCAAGGAGGTCATGCGCGGGCCCGCCGGCCACGGCGTCCTTGTAGTCCTGCTCCAGGCGCCTTGCCTGCGCGGAGTCTCCCAGCCGTGCCGCAACATAGAAGCCCAGCGAAGAACCAAAGCGGAACAGCTGGAGGGGGTCGTTGAGCCTCAGTGCTTCCACCGCCGGCAGCAGCAGCTGGTAGGCGCGCTCCATCCGGCCCTGCTTCAGCAGCGAATAGCCGCGGAGCACCTGCAGGCTGCCGTCAAAGGTTGCGGCACCGGTGGCATGGCCGGCGGCGTAGCTGTCGAGTTCCCGCTCCGCTGATTCCCACTCCCCCATGGCCAGGTAGCTGATGACGAGCCTGCCCAGCACGAACTCGGGAAAGAAAAACAGGCTGTCTTCCAGCGGCGGCAGCTCGGAAGCTGCCAGCAGCGCAGCATCCAGTCCTTCTGCGGGCCGTCCGGCAGCCGTAAGGGCATGGGCCAGCAACGCCTCGCCCACAGCGCCGATGGGCTCAACGTCCGCTTCCGGGGAGCTTCGGGTCCTGATGGTTTCCACCTCGGCCGCGAGCGCCCGGTAGTCCACCTCGGCGCCTGACTGCAGGAGGTGGAGGATCTCCTCCTGCCAGGTCCGCGGCCCATCGGCTGACCGGCCGGTGTGCTCCCGGACGTCCTCGGCCACGGCTGCCAGCTGGTGCCCGGCCGCCTGATGCGCCGAGACCCGGAGCAGGAGGACTGCCGGGCCCTGGGGATCGTCCGCAAGCTGAAGCCAGCAGCCGTCAAGCAACGCGGCAGCGTCCGCATAGGCGCCGTTGTTGTACAGTGCACGGGCGTGGACCGCCCGGGCCATGGGTGCCATCGCGGGGTCCTGAACCCTGGCGGCGATGGAGGCGGCGCTGTCGTTGCGGAACCGCGCCAATGCCTCGCGGGCGGCCTCCAGCAGGTCGGCGTCGGGTACCCGCAGCCCGCATTCCAACGCCCATTCCACGGAACGCAGCCGGCCTTCGCCGCGCAGCACGATGCCGTCCTGGTGTGCGCGGGTTCTTTCCTGCAGCTGAAGGCTGCGGGACACCGAAATCGTGTTCCGTATCGCATTGGCGAACAAGGCGTTCCACATGGAGAGCTCAGCCGGCACCCCGGACGTTTCAACCACCATCTGCTGGTCCAGCAGGGACCGGACCACAGGGGCACCGCAGATGTCCTCGATGACCTTCCGCCCAACCGGTCCGGCCAGCGCAATCAGCTTCAGTGCTTCCTGTTCTTCGGGCCGCCGCCGGAGGTGGTCCTTTGCAACCACTGCCGTCAACCTGGCGCCGTCAGCCGGCAGGGAGCCCAGCAGGATCCAGATCCCGTTGCGTTTGGACAGGATCCCGGCTTCGGCGGCATCGTGCAGCAGCGCGTCCAGGATGCGGGGGTTGCCGCCTGATGCACTCCAGAGCGAGTCAACGGTGGCTGCGGGAACTGTTCCGTCCAGGACGTGGGCGAGGACTTCCTCGATCTGTTCCCGGTTCAGGGGCCGCAGGTCCACGCGCTCGGCCAGGCCGTCGTACCACAGCTGATCCAGGGGCTGCGGCAATCCAGGCCGCGGACGCGCGGCCGCCACGACGGTCGCCCAGCCAGCGGAAATCAGGTCAGCCACAACACCGGCGGAAGCGTCATCCAGATGGTGGGCGTCATCCACCACCAGCAGGACCTGGCTGCCGGTACCCGTCTTGAGCTTCTCGAAGTATGTCCACATGGAACGCAGGACCGCTACGGGTGAGACTGATTCCTCGGCTGTCAGGTCAGCGGTGTACGGGGTCAGGACCCCGAACGGCACGGCGGTGAGGGCGGAACTGGCATGGATCTGCAGGATGTGCATGTCGCCGGCAAGCCGCTCCGCGATGGCCTCCGTCAGGGATGATTTGCCGATGCCGGGACCGGCCATGACGAAAACCGCCTGGCTGGTGCGGTTCCGGACAATGTTGCAGATCCGGTCCAGCGGCTCGCGGCGGCCGGTGAGGAGCCGGTGCGCCGGTGCCGGCTTGTGTCCATTAGACGAGTCCAGTCAGATCACCCCTGGAAGTTACGCCCAGCTTGGTGAAGACCTGGTACAGGTGGCCTTCAACAGTCCGGACTGACACGCCCATTTCCAGGGCGATGTCACGGTTTGATGCACCACGCCCCGCAAGCCGGGCAATCTGGCGCTCCCTGCTGGTCAGCAGCGGGCTGCCGCTGCTGGGCACGATGGGCAGGTTGGCGACAGTGGCGGCCAGGATGTCAAGGCGGGCCTGCGCGGTCCGGGCGGAGATGGAGTCCCCGTCCTGGCGTGCGAAGTCCACGGCCAGGGCCATGCACCTGGCCTCCACCGCGTCCAGTTCCAGCGTGGCCGCGAGCTCGCCGCCGGCAAGGAGCGTCTTCGCGTCCCTGGTCCGGCTGCCCACGGCAATGAGCCGGGAAACCTCCGCCAGTGGTCCCTGGCGGTGGGACGCAATGTCCTCCAGAAGCCGGAAGTCGTTGTCGCTCCCGTTCACCGTGGCCGCAAGCAGTTCGACGCCGGCGAGCGTGTAACGCCCCGCCTCCATGTTCTGGCGGGCCGACTGCTTCAGGCGTGTGACGGCGTCGGAGTCGCCCAGCCAGCGCCCCGCCACGAGGGCGCAGAAACTGATGAGGCTTTCGGTGGCGAAACCTGATGTGCCGGGAACCCGCTGCAGTTTGCTGAGGTATTTTCGGGCCTGGCCGGCGTTGCCGGTTTGCGCGTGCGCCAGGGCTGTTGCGGCGTAGGCGAAGCGGAGTGCAGCCTGCACAGGTTGCAGTTCCAGCTGGGCGGCAGCAGACATCAGCGGATCGAGCGCGGCAGCGCCCCGGCCGGCATAGACGTAGGCGATCCCGGCAGCCAGTTCCGTGGCGGCACTGCCGTAGGGAAGGCGGTACTGCTCCTCGTCGCTTTGTGGTCCCAGCAGGTCGATGCACCGCCGCCACTGCCCGGCCATCAGCAGCACCAGGTAGGCCTCCCTGGTGTACCGCTCACGCAGGCCCACCACGTGGGAGGCGTCGCTGATCTGGCCGCCGAGCTGCCGCATCAGGCCCAAGGCGTCCATTTCCCGGCCGGTCAGGGCTAGTGCAGTCATCAGGAGGATGGCCGAATGCATCCGGTAGTCCGCGTCAGGGTTCAAGGCAGGGTCCGCGGCTGCCTCAAGGTCCGGAATCAAGGCGGCGTAGTCACCCACGAAGGCGCGGTATTCGAAGTCGCTCAAAGAGACAAGGTTGGCCGCCACGGCGGCGGGCTCCGGCCATGACGCGTTGTTCCCGGCTGGTGCCAGCCTGTTCCGGGCTTCCTGGAGAAGTTCGGGTACCTTGCCGGCCCGCTCCGGCAGCCGCATCATGACCCGTGCTTTGGCGGCTACAACGTGCGCGTATTCCTCGACGTCCAGGGCCTCGAGTTCCGGCCGGGAGATGCCGTCCAGTGCTGCGAGTGCCTGGACGGGCATGTCCAGCTGCAGGTACGCGGCAGCCTTCTGGCGCTGCGCGGGCAGCCATTCGCGGTCCGTCCTGTGCAGCATCTCGGCGTAGGTCAGGGCGAACCGCGGATCGAACAGCTGGACCGCCGCTTCGGCAGCCGCGAGGGCCAGGGCGGGGCTCAGCGGGGCCTCACACTCATGGGTCCAGGCCGCAAACGCCATCAGTTCTTCGAGCGTCATGCGGGCCGGATCAGGTTCCTCACCTGCCAGCAGCACGCTGCGCAGTTCACGGCGCCGGGCAATGCTCAGCCAGGTGCGCACGACGTCGCCGATGTACTTTTCTCGCAGGGACACCCACCGGTGGTCCGAGTCGTCGACCTCCAGCAGCCCGCCGTCTTCCATGTCCGCCACGACGTCTGCCCCGTAAACGGCGGTAAGGCGGGACAGCTCGACCCGGCGGGCGCAGGACAGCATTTCAATGACTTCCCGGGTTTCCGGGGTTTCCCGCGACCAGCGGGACCGGACGATGTCATCGAGGCTGGCGGCGCCGTCGAGCACCACCTTGTCACGCAGGGTCCAGACGGAGTCGGACAGCACCAGGTTTCCGGACAGTTGCTGTTCGGTGACCAGTGCTTTGAGCAGCAGCGGATTGCCGCCCACCATCCGGTGGTAGGTGTTGACCAGGGAGGCAGACACCCGGTGGCCCAGCAGGGACAGCAGGACCTGTCGGGTCTGGAGCTCGTTGAGGTTGTTGAGGCGTACTTCTGTCAGGCGCCGGTCCGTGAGCAGCCAGTGGAAGTCGGCCGGAAGGTCGCTGATGTTCGGTGCGACGGCAATGATTTTGGCGGTGCCGGTCAGGAGTACGTTCAACAGCACTCCGGCGCTCATGTCGTCGATGCTGCCTGAGGTGTCAAGGGTGATCACGCATGGCCTGCCTGCGGCGTCGCTGCGGATCAGCGACGTGATGCCGCGCAGGATGGCCGTGGGCGACCCCATGTAGGCCTGCGGAAGCCTGGCCAGCAGGAAGGAGAGGCAGCCGTAGGGCGTGGTGGATCCGGTAGGCCCGCTGCGGAGCTGCAGGGACCACACCTCCGGCCCCAGGTCGGCCACGGCGGCACGGGCGAGGGAAGATTTGCCTACCCCGCGGCCCCCGGTGATGACGACGCCCAATGAGTTTTCAGTGGTCAGCGCAGTGCGGACGGTTTCCAGGTTGGCACTGCGGGCGGGCGCGGACCATTGCTGCCCCGGTGCACCGGAGCCTGGTGTGCGCAGCCCAACGTCCTGAGGTGTTGACCCACGTCCCCAGCTGAGTGGCTCGATTGACATGAACTTTTCCCCTACATCCCGCGATAGCGGGATGTAGCCCCATTGCTCCCCCGCATACGAAGAAGAGTACCCTGTGGCACGGACCAGGAGACAGGTCAAAACGACTTTAAGTTTGTATATTGCTATCGATCGGATTTGGCCGGATGGAATTTTTGCTGGGCTGACGTGAGCCCGTCGCGCAGCAGCAACTCGACGGCGTCGGCCGCTTCGTCCAGCAAAAACGGCAGTTCCTTAAGCTCCGCGCTGCCAAAGTCACGCAGGACGTAGTCCGCGGTGTCCATCCTGCCGGGTGGACGGCCGACCCCCACGCGGACGCGGAGGTAGTCCTTGGTGGCGAGTGCTTTGGAGATGTCCCGCAGCCCGTTGTGGCCGCCTTCCCCGCCGCCGATCTTGAGTTTCACCGTGTTGAAGGGGATGTCGATCTCATCGTGCACGGCAACCACGTGATCCGGCGTGATGCCGTAGAAGTTGGCCAGCGCCGAGACGGGACCGCCGGAAACATTCATGTAGGTCATGGGCTTTGCCAGCACCACGCGGGGGCCCCCGATACCGAGCCGCCCCTCCACAACCTGGGCACGTGCCTTGTGGGTCTTGAACCCGGCGCCGATCCTGCCCGCCAGTTCGTCGAGCACCATCTGGCCAACATTGTGCCTGTTGCCTTGGTACTGGGCGCCGGGGTTGCCGAGGCCGACGATCAGCCAGGTATCAGTCATGGGTCAATCCTAAGGTGGCGTTGTGAGGGATGTTTCCGCGGCCGGAGGGCGGCAGACGCAACAGTGGCCGGACCCCTGCGGGATCCGGCCACTGTCAGGAAGTAGCGGCTGATTACTCTGCTGCGGCTTCCCCGGCTGCTGCGGGAGCCTCGGCGCCTTCAGCGGCTTCGGTCTCTTCTTCCGTGGCGGTGGCCTCGGAGATGTTGACCACGAGCGCCTCGGCGTCGGTCAGCAGTGCGGAACCCTTCGGCAGAACCAGGTCGGAAGCGTGGATGTGCTCACCGGCGGCACGGCCTTCGATGCTGACCTCGACGGTCTCGGGCAGGTGGGTTGCCTCGGCCTCGAGGGACACGACGGTCAATTCCAGGTTGTGGACGGTGCCGGGGGCGGTTTCGCCGGTGACGTGGACCGGAACGTCGACGGTGACCTTCTCGCCCTGGCGGACGGTCAGGAGGTCGATGTGCTCGATGATCTGCTTGATCGGGTCGCGCTGTACGTCCTTGACCAGGGCCAGGTGGCCTTCGCCGTTGATGTCCAGGGACAGCAGGGCGTTGGCGGTGCGGACAGCCAGGGTGGTGGCCTTGGCCGGGAGGGTCACGTGGATGGGCTCTGCGCCGTGGCCGTAGATAACGGCGGGGATCAGGTTGGCCATCCGTGCGCGGCGGGCGTAGCCCTTGCCGAATTCGGTGCGCAGTTCTGCTGCGAGCTTCTGCTCAGACATGGAAATCTCCTTGAAAACTAAACGGTGTTCAGCAAGGGCGGAGGTCTGTTGCGACCTTCAACGCCGGGCGGCCGAAGGCGGCCCTTTCAAGAAGGCAGCCCTTCACATGAAGGGCAGATCAGACCCAGTCGATAACGGAGACCTGCAAGCCGGTTGCCCGGCTGCTCTCCCTCGCCAAGGTATCGCTGTAAAGCTTACCAGCGCCGGGCCCGTTTACTGAAAACGGACCCGGCACCGGCACTGCCTAGGCGTTGCCGTCAAACAGGCTGGTGACGGAACCGTCGTCGAACACTTCACGGACGGCGCGCGCAATCAGCGGGGCGATGGACAGGACGGTCAGCTGCGGGAACCGCTGGGACGCGGTGAGCGGAAGGGTGTTGGTGACCACCACTTCGCGGGCACCCGAGTCGGCGAGCCGCTGGGCTGCGGGGTCGGAGAAGACGGCGTGGGTGGCGGCGATGATGACATCCTTGGCACCCGCGTTCTTCAGTACCTGGACGGCGCCGGAGATGGTTCCCCCGGTGTCGATCATGTCGTCGATCAGGACACAGGTGCGTCCCTCGATCTGGCCCACAACGGTCTTGGAGACCGCCTGGTTGGGGACGGTCAGGTCGCGGCTCTTGTGCACGAAGGCCAGGGGGGCGCCGCCCAGGCGCTCAGCCCACTGCTCGGCCACGCGGACGCGGCCGGTGTCCGGGGACACAACCGTAATGTTCTCTGCGTCCACCCGGGTGCGGATGTAGTCCGCGAGCAGCGGGATGGCCATGAGGTGGTCCACGGGCCCGTCGAAGAAGCCCTGGATCTGGGAGGTGTGCAGGTCCACGCTCATGATGCGGTCGGCGCCGGCGGTCTTGTAGAGGTCCGCCACCAGGCGGGCGGAAATGGGCTCGCGGCCGCGGCCCTTTTTGTCCTGGCGTGCGTAGGGGTAGAACGGGGAGACCACGGTGATCCTCTTGGCGGAGGCACGCTTCAGCGAATCGATCATGATCAGCTGTTCCATGAGGTGGTTGTTCAGCGGGGCCGGGTGCGCCTGGATGACGAAGGCGTCGGTGCCGCGGACGCTCTCGCCGGCGCGGACGTAGATCTCGCCGTTGGCGAAGTCGTAGGCGTCCACCGGCAGCAGGTCAGTACCGAGCTCCTTGGCGATCTCCCGGGCCAGCTCCGGATGGGCCCGCCCGGTGGCGAGCACCAGCTTCTTCTCGCCGTGCGCCGTAATTTCGCTCATTATTACTTGCCCTCTTCTGTAGATGCCGGGGTACTTGAGGAATCTGTGGTGGCTGCCTGGGCCAGTTCGGCGGAGCGCGTTCCCGGCCTGTTGGCGGGGACCCACCCTTCGGTGTTGCGCTGCGCTGCGATGCTCAGCGCCAGGGCGCCCGCAGGCACGTCCTTGCGGATCACCGCGCCGGCGCCGCTGTAGGCGCCGTCCCCCACGGTGACCGGGGCAACAAAGACGGTGTTGGAACCGGTGCGGACGCCGGAACCGATGACCGTGCGGTGCTTGTTCTGGCCGTCGTAATTGGCCGTGATGTTGCCGCAGCCGATGTTCGTGTCCTCGCCGATTTCGGCGTCACCGGCGTAGCCGAGGTGGGACAGTTTGGAGCCGCGGCCGATGGTCACGTTCTTGGTTTCGTAGAACGCGCCGATCTTGCCGCTTTCGCCCAGGACGGTGCCGGGCCGCAGGTACGTGAAGGGTCCGACGGAGGCGCCGGCGCCGATCACCGACCCGGAACCGTGCGTGCGGACCACCTTCGCGCCTTCGCCCACGGTGACGTCCGTCAGCGTGGTGTCGGGGCCGACGACGGCGTCCCTCGCCACGCGGGTGGCCCCGTGAAGTTGGGTGTTGGGCAGGAGACGGACGTCCTCGTCAAGCGTCACGGAGGAATCGATCCACGTGGTGGCCGGGTCCACGACGGTGACGCCGGCGCGCATCCAGGCTTCCACGGTGCGGCGGTTCAGCTCCGCTCCGAGGGCCGCCAGCTGGACGCGGTCGTTGGCGCCCTCCACCTGCCAGCGGTCAGCGGTGACGACGGCGGCAACGCGCCCGCCTGCCTCCCTCGCCAGTCCCAGCACGTCCGTGAGGTACTTCTCGCCCTGCGCGTTGTCCGTGGTGACCTTGCCCAGGGCGTTGCGCAGTACGTCGGCATCGAATGCGTAAATGCCGGAGTTGACCTCGCGGATCAGCCGTTCGGCTTCCGTGGCGTCCTTGTGCTCGCGGATGCCGGTTATGGTGCCGTCGTCACCGCGCAGGATGCGGCCGTAGCCGGAGGCGTCGTCCAGGACGGCCGTCAGGACCGTGACGGCGTTGGCTTCCTGCTCGTGGGTGGCAACGAGCTCAGCCAGCAATTGGCCGGAGAGCAGGGGCACGTCGCCGTAGGTCACCACGACGGTGCCCGTCAGCAACTGTTCCGCATCCAGGGCCTGCAGCGCAGCTTCAACCGCGCGGCCCGTGCCGGGGATATCGTCCTGGTCCACAATGACGGCAGCAGGATCGAGGTCAGCGACATGGCGGGCCACCAGGTCCCGTTCGTGGCGGACGACAATGGCGAGCTGCTGGGGGTTGATGCTGCGGGCTGCCAGGAGCGCGTGCCCCACCATCGACCGGCCACCGATTTCATGGAGGATCTTGGGGGTACGTGACTTCATCCGGGTGCCGGCGCCTGCCGCCAGGACGATTACGGCGGACGGGGCCTTCTCGGGGATCACGTACGGGCTCTCCTTGCTTGGGTTACGCTGGCGCTTGCGGTGTCCGGCCAGTCTGCCGGCGCGGCACCGAGTGTCATCCTACTGAACTCCTCGCACAGCAGTTCCGCCCATAGGATTCGAACCTATACTCCACGGCTCCAAAGGCCGGGGTGCTGCCGTTACACCAGAGCGGACCATGCCCAAGGCGCAAGGCCCGGGCACAATCCCCTATTTTGCCACGGGTTCGGGGCGCCGCGCGACACGAGGCCGCCGGGTCCTCCCGGACGCACCGGAATCCCGCCGCAGACGGGTAAGGCATGATGGAAATGTGAGCAACAACCCGCCGCGGACGCGGATGACCGGACTTCAGCGCCGGAGCCAGCTGATCGACGTCGGGCGCGGCCTCTTCGCCGTCCGCGGACTGGACGGCACCACCATCGAGGAAATCGCCGCCTGCGCGGGAGTCTCCAAGCCGGTCATTTACGAACATTTCGGTTCCAAGGAAGGGCTGTACACCCAGGTGGTGGACTTTGAGTTCCATATCCTGCTGGACGCCATCAATGCGGCCCTCACCGAGGAGGCGAAGCCGCGCGTCCTGGTGGAACGCGCCGCTCTGGCACTGCTGACCTACATCGAAGACCGCACCGAAGGTTTCCGGATCCTGATGCGGGACGCCCCGCCGTCGCAACCCGAAGGCGCTTTCTCCACCCTGCTCTCCCACGTCACCGCCCGCGTGGAACACATCCTCTCCGACGAGTTCTCCCGGCGCGGGTTCAGCGGCGAGGACGGCGCCATGTACGCGCAGATGCTCGTGGGCATGGTAGCCATGACCGGCCAGTGGTGGCAGGACAGCCGCCAGCCCGACAAACACACCGTCGCCGCCCACCTGGTCAACCTCGCTTGGAACGGCCTGACCGGCCTCAAGAAAGACCCTGAGCTGAAGTCCGAGAGCTAAGTCTCCCTCGCCTTTCCGGGCCTTTGGTCACCTTTGCGAGTCCCCGCTTTGGTCACCTTCGCGGCGCAGTGGCCCTTCGCCGTCGCTTAGACACGACGCATAGGTGACGCTCCGGTCGCTGGGCGACCTCCACGCCACGATGCGCCGCGATGCGCGACTACACGAAGGTCCTCTGCCCCGCTAATGCCTATCTCTCCTTCGAGAGTCCCCGGCATGCCGCGTGCAGACCTCTAGGGTTCGACAGTCCCCCACCCGCCTGCCGAAGGTTCCGTTCAGCAGGGCCCGCTGCTCCCCTGAGGTGAGGTGCGTTGCCGTCGCCGGAGGCGGTCCGGCCGGGAGGTCCCCGCACGGCCCTCCCGTTCCTTCGTTCAGGACGTGAGCACGCTGGGAGGGGACGCTAGCTTCCGGAGGCGGTCCTTCGGAAAGTCGCGCATCGCGGCGCGTCAGGGCGTGGAGGTCGCTCAGCGACCGCAGCGCTCCCTATGTCCCGTAAGCGTCGTCCCGAGGGACCCGACGCGAGCTTGCGAGTGTTGGAAAGGGACCTACGCGCTAAGCGACGTCGAAGGGCCGGTTCCGGAACCAACCGCAGAGAACCGAACAAGGGGCTACTCCCCGAGGACCTCTACTGCTTCGAGCCATTCGAGCTCGAGGGCGTCGCGTTCGCCGGCGAGGTCCTTGAGTTGCCGGTTTTGCTCGGCCAGGGCGTCGAAGTCGGAGGCCTCGGTGCTTTTCAGCATCAGGTCGTGAAGCTTTTTCTCTGCCTGGTCCAGTTTGCCCAGCTGGCGTTCGATCCGGTTCTTGGCTTTGCGGGCATCCCGCTTTTCGGCTTCGGAAGGGCCGGACTGGGCCGGCGCTGCCGCCGAACCGCCGCTGGTGACCGGGTTCCCGCCGCCGGTGACGGTGGATCCCGCAAGTGCAGCCTCGCGGAGTTCCAGGTACTGGTCCACGCCGCCGGGCAGGCCGCGGAGCTTGCCGTCGCCAAGCAGGGCCATCTGGTGGTCGGTGACGCGCTCCAGGAGGTAGCGGTCGTGGCTGACCACCACGAGCGTCCCCGGCCAGCCGTCCAGGACGTCTTCCACAGCTGCGAGGGTGTCGGTGTCCAGATCGTTGGTGGGCTCGTCGAGCATCAGCACGTTCGGCTCCCCCACGAGCAATCGCAGGAGCTGCAGGCGCCGGCGCTCACCGCCGGAGAGGTCCTTCACCGGTGTCCACTGCTTTTGGTTGGTGAACCCGAGCTGCTCCACCAACTGCCCGGCGGTGAATTCCCGGCCGCCGACGTTGAAGGAACGTTTCTCCCGCTCGATGACTTCGATGACGCGAAGGTCGGAGACGTCGTCGAGCTCCTTGACCTCCTGCGTGAGCACGGCCGTGACCACGGTCTTTCCGCGCTTCAGCTTGCCGGCGTCGGGGGTGATCTGGCCGTTGAGGAGCTTCAGGAGGGTGGTCTTGCCGGCACCGTTGACCCCTACCAATCCCAGGCGCTCGCCCGGGGCGAGGCGGAGGGTGATGTTGTCGAAAAGCTTCCGGCCGTCGTCGGCGCCCTGGAAGTTGAGGGAGACGTGCTCCAGGTCCAGGACGTCCTTGCCCAGGCGGGCCGTGGCCATCTTGTTCAGCGCCATGGAATCCCTGGGTGCCGGGACGTCTTCGATAAGGGCGTTGGCTGCTTCGATCCGGAACTTCGGCTTTGATGTCCGTGCCGGTGCGCCGCGGCGCAGCCAGGCGAGCTCCTTCTTGACCAGCTGCTGGCGCTTGCTCTCCACCACGGAGGCCATCCGGTCCCGCTCGGCGCGGGCCAGCACGTAGGCCGCGTAACCGCCTTCGAAGGGGTCAACGATGCCGTCGTGGACTTCCCAGGTTTTAGTGCAGACTTCATCCAGGAACCAGCGGTCGTGGGTGACCACCAGGAACGCGCCCTGGTTGGCCCGCCAGCGTGTCTTCAGGTGCCGGGCCAGCCAGGCAACGCCCTCGACGTCGAGGTGGTTGGTGGGCTCGTCCAGCATGATGACGTCGTGGTCCTCGATCAGCAGCTTGGCGAGTGCCACGCGCCGCTTCTGGCCGCCGGAGAGGGCATGGACGTTGGCGTGCCAGTCCACGTCGGAAACCAGGCCGCCCATGATTTCGCGGATCCGGGGGTTCCGGGCCCACTCGTAGTCCGCCTGGTCCCCCACGATGGCGGCACCCACCGTGAGGTCGCCGTCGAGCACGTCGCTCTGGTCCAGGTAGCCGACGTTGACGTCGCCGCGTTTGGTGACCCTGCCGGCGTCGGGGGTGGAGCGCAGCGCGAGCAGCCGCATGAGGGTGGATTTGCCGTCACCGTTGCGGCCCACCATGCCGATCCTGTCACCCTCCTCGAGTCCCAGGGTGACGCCGTCCAGGACGGTGCGGGTTGCGTAGGAAACCGTGAGGTTCTCGCCGCCAAGAAGGTGTGCCAAAGGGTACTGCTTTCTGCTGCTCGGGTGGGATGTGGGTTGAACGTTGTCAGATCAGGGTGTCGGAGATGATGCGTGCCCCTGGAACGGGACCGTGCACGGCGATGGCCGACAAGCCGTAGCGCCGCAGATCTTCTGCCAGGCCGTCCGCGGTCAGGGAGTCATCCGCGAGCAGGGCAACCGTGGGACCGGAACCGGACACGATGCCCGCGATGGCTCCGTGGGATTCGCCAATGCCAAGCGTATCGCGGAGTGACGGTGCCAGTTCTATGGAGGCGCGCTGGAGATCGTTCACCAGGACGCGGCTCAGGGCTTCGGCATCGCCGCTCCGCAGTGCGGTCAGGATCTGGGGGTCGACGCCGGTGGGCTCGGTGGCATTGACGCCTTCAGCGTCGCGCAGCCGGTCCAGGGTCCGGTACACCTCCGGGGTGGACAGGCCATAATCCGCCGTCACCAGGACCCAGTGGGTCTGCGCCTTCGCCAGCGCCGGGGACAGCTTGTCGCCCAGCCCCAGCCCAACTGCGGTGCCGCCCAGCAGGGAAAAGGGGACGTCCGCGCCGAGTTCTGCGGCCAGGTGGGCCAGTTCCTCCCGCGACAGGCCGCTGTTCCACAGCGCGTCGCAGGCCAGGAGGGTGGCTGCCGCGTCCGCCGACCCGCCGCCCATGCCGCCGGCCACGGGCACGCGTTTGGTGATTTCCAGATGAACCCCGGTGGAGTGTTCAGAGACGTCCGCCATGATGGCGGCCGCTTTGTAGGCCAGGTTGTTGCCGTCCAGGGGGATGTCCACGGCGTCCAGGTCAAGCGTGCTGTCCGCACTGAGGCTGACTGTGATTCCGGGCGTTTCGGTACTGGTGGCCGCCACTTCCTCATAGAGGGAAACGGCGAGGTAAACACTGGCTACCGAGTGGTAGCCGTCAGGACGGAGCGGGCCGACATCAAGGGACACGTTGACCTTGCCCGGAGCTTTCACCCGGACCGTCCTCGCAGTGAACCGCCCTGACACGGGTTTCACGCCCCGGCCTCCTTGGCTTCGGCGATCCTGGCGAACGCGGCGATGTCGATGACCTCGCCCCGGGCAGTGGGGTCGACGCCGGCTGCCACCAGGCAGCGTTCGGCCTCCGGCGCTCCCCCGGCCCAGCCGGCAAGGGCGGCGCGCAGGGTTTTGCGCCGCTGGGCGAAAGCGGCGTCCACCACGGCGAAGACCTGCTCGCGGCTGGCTGTAGTGGCCGGCGGTTCGCGGCGGGTGAAGGCAACCAGGCCGGAGTGGATCTTGGGCGCCGGCCAGAAAACGTTCATGCCGATCACGCCGGCCTTGCGCATCTGGCTGTACCACGCGGCCTTGACCGACGGGACGCCATACGTTTTCGATCCGGGTCCGGCAGCCAGCCGGTCCGCCACCTCGTCCTGCACCATGACCAGGCCGTGCTGCAGGCTCGGGAAATGCTGCAGCAGGTGCAGCACCACGGGCACGGCCACGTTATAGGGCAGGTTGGCCACCAGCGCAGTGGGCTGGACCGGGAGTTCGGTGACCTTCATGGCGTCGGCATGGACCAGGTGGAAGGAACCCGCAGCGGCAGGCCGCCATTCCTTCACCGTCTCCGGAAGCTTCGCAGCCAGTACCGGATCGATTTCGACGGCGACCACGGAGGCTGCGGCGTCCAGGAGCCCTAAGGTCAGGGAGCCGAGGCCAGGCCCAACTTCGAGAACTGTTTCCTCCGGCCCCACGCCCGCGGCAGCCACGATCCTGCGGATCGTGTTGCCATCGATCACGAAATTCTGGCCCAGGGTCTTGGTGGGCCTGATGCCGATTTCCTCCGCCAGCCGTCGTATGTCGGAGGCACCAAACAAGGGTGCGGGCGCGGCGGGGATGGGTTCAGTCACCTAGGTATCCTATCCCGCGCGCCGGTTCCGTCCGGTCCGGTCTATGCCCGCGGCCGGCCTGGTT
>NZ_JARHXQ010000255.1:0-6977 GCF_029222765.1 Arthrobacter sp. Cr_A7
GGCCCGGCGGGCGCCGCGTGGGCGGCCTGCGGCACTCCGGGGCCGCCGCTCCCGTTCACTTCCCGTCAACTGCTAGAACCCGTCGACGGCCTTCAGCTTGGGCGAGTCCTTGGATTCGGGCTCCGCCGGCTTCACGCCGACACCAAGCTTTTCCTTGATCAGGCGCTCGAGTTCGGCTGCCAGCTCCGGGTTGTCGCGGAGGAACCGCCGCGAGTTCTCCATGCCCTGGCCGAGCTGGTCGCCATCGTAGGTGAACCACGAGCCGGACTTCTTGATGATGCCGTGCTCAACACCCATGTCGATGATGCCGCCCTCACGGGAAATGCCCTGGCCGTAAATGATGTCGAACTCGGCCACCTTGAAGGGCGGGGCCATCTTGTTCTTGACGATCTTCGCCTTGGTCCGGTTGCCGACGGAATCGGCACCTTCCTTCAGCGTTTGGATACGGCGTACGTCGATGCGGATTGAAGCGTAGAACTTCAGGGCCTTACCGCCGGTGGTGGTTTCAGGGGAGCCGAAGAAAACACCGATCTTTTCGCGGAGCTGGTTGATGAAGATGGCGGTGGTCTTGGTCTGGCTCAGGCGGCCGGTGATCTTACGCAGGGCCTGGCTCATGAGGCGTGCCTGGAGGCCTACGTGGCTGTCGCCCATGTCGCCTTCGATTTCGGCGCGGGGCACCAGGGCTGCGACGGAGTCAATGACGATGACGTCCAGGGAGCCGGAGCCGACCAGCATGTCCATGATCTCCAGGGCCTGTTCACCGGTATCCGGCTGTGAGACGAGGAGGGCATCCGTGTCCACGCCCAGCTTGGCGGCGTACTCCGGGTCCAGGGCGTGCTCGGCATCGATGAACGCCGCGATACCGCCCTGGCGCTGGGCGTTTGCCACCGCGTGCAGGGCAACGGTGGTCTTACCGGAGGATTCCGGTCCGTAGATCTCCACGACGCGGCCGCGGGGCAGGCCGCCAATTCCCAGGGCGACATCCAATGCGATGGAACCGGTGGGGATGACTTCGATCGGGGCACGGACTTCATCGCCCAGGCGCATGACCGAGCCCTTGCCGAACTGCTTGTCAATCTGGGCAAGTGCTGCTTCCAGCGCTTTTGCACGATCCGGGGCTGCCGCCATGGTTGACACCTCTAATGCTTTCTCGATGGTGGCCTCAGCGGCCGTTTATTGGTCATCTCTGACGCTAAGGGGACCCACTGACATTCCTGCCGGATGACGACGGCTATGTGGATAACCCGTTATGGAAAGCATAGCTTTATCCGAACAGGTATTCGAACAGCGGCGCGGCGTGTCAGGGAAATACCGGTGGCGGACAACCGGCAGGGACTGCTAGTCCCGAAGGGGTTTGATGTCGCGTCCCAGCCGCCGTTCCGCAGGAACATCCTGGACATCGCAGACGGCGAGCCACACCTTGCGCGGCTCCACACCGGCGGCCAGTGCCTGGTCTGCAGTCCGGCTGCCTACGCCGGCGAGGACCAGGGTGCTGCTCAGTACGCGGGAGTACCCTGCACCGAATTCGTCATCCATGAGCCGCCAGTAGTCGCTGATTCGCATCCGAAAATTCTCTCACGCTCCGGGACCCTAGAATTGTTGCCATGAGCAACTCCCCCGATGCACTGCCGGACAGCCGCCCGGACGAAGCGACAGTCGATGCTGCGCTGCAGAACGTCGAACACCAGATCAGCCTGTTCTGGCGCCGGACGCGTGCCATCTCCAACCAGCTGTCCCGCCAGGTCCACCCGGACATGGAGCCGGCAGCCTACGGCCTGCTGACCGTCATCCGGCGCGAGGGCCCCATCCGCCTCACCGACCTTGCCATGAACATCGGTGTGGGCAAGCCGTCCATCAGCCGCCAGATCGCGTTCCTCGAAAGCATCGGGCTGGTGTCCAAAGAGGCAGACCCGCTGGACGGCCGGGCGCAGTCGATCCGGCTCACGCCCAAGGGCGAGGAGAAGATGCACCAGGTTCAGGATGCCCGGCGGCAGGTTTTCCGTGAGCGCCTGGGCGAATGGCCGGTGCAGGACCTGGAAGAACTGGCGCGCTACATGGCGATGCTGAACTCCACTTACGAGCGGGACGGGTTCCCCAAGGACGCGCCCGCATCAGCCGCAGGGCGGGACTGACGAACCGGTCCTATGCCGGACAGGAACGATGAAGCCCCTGGCCTGCGGCCAGGGGCTTCATGTATTCCAGGGCCCACTTCGGGGTGGGGGCTGCCCTTAGCGGGCGCCGGAGAGAAGACCGGTGGAAAGTTCGTCGTTGAGCTCGTTGTTAAGGTCGCTTTCAAGGTCACGGCCGTAACGCTGGGAGAATTCCTGGGGAACGGTGTCCGGAACGGCAACGCCTTCGGCTACTGCCACACGGTCGCTGACCTCGCGGAGCATGCTGGACAACGGAACATCCAGGGCCGAGCAGATCGAGGACAAAAGCTCGGATGACGCTTCCTTCTGGCCGCGCTCCACTTCACTGAGGTATCCCAGGGAGACACGGGCGCTGTGCGAAACTTCACGGAGCGTGCGCCCCTGACGCTGGCGGACATCGCGCAGGACATCACCAATTTCGTGACGAAGTACAACCATCTTGCGCTCCTTCTGTTCGCTCTTAGCCTGATCGGCGAGGCCCACATCCTTCCAGCGGACAACGCCGTTTACGGATACGGGCTGCTTTACCATCTGTATCGCCTTGCTCCCTCATTGGTCAGGTCCGCCGTGGGGCGAACCGTCGTGGTGTTTTCATCCTAGGCGCCTCCGCTCTTCGGAAGCGACACAATGTAATAACTAATCGGTACCGGCTTTTGTTCCCGGTAACTTTACGCCCGGTAACTTCGCCGGGACAAGGGCAGCCGGAACCCGGGTCAGGACGACAGCGCTTCGAGCAGCCGTTCAAGGGCAGCGCCGCATGCCTGTCCACGGATCTCAGCCCGGTTGCCGTCAAAAACATACTCGAAGGCTGACGTGCCGGCGGCCGTGGCGATACCGATGTACACAGTGCCCACCGGCTTCCCATCGTGACCTTCCGGACCGGCTACCCCGGTTGTGGAAAGACCAACATCGGCGCCCAGCACCGTGCGGGCTCCGGCCGCCATGGCGCCTGCAACGTCCCCGTCCACGGACCCAACACTGGCCAGCAGGGCCGACGGGACGTTCAGGACTGATTGCTTGACGGAATTCTGGTAGGCGACGACGCCGCCCTGGAGCATGCCGGAAGCCCCGGGGGTATCGGCCAGGACGGCCGACACCATGCCCGCGGTCAGCGACTCGGCAGTGCCTACGGTACGCCCGGATTCAAGGGCCTGCCGCACTGCCTGTTGGGCGAGGTGGTGAAGGTTCGTCATGGCTGTTCCTGTCCCTGGTCGGGCCTTGCCTGCAGCTTCCCCTTGGCCCGGAGGCGCAGCGCTTCAACAACATATTCGACGCCCGTCCAGACGGTGAGGATGACAGCAGCCATCATGACGGCGAACGCAACCCAGGCCAGCCAGGGGGCGAAGGCACCCAGCGGCAGGAGGTAGAGGAAGATCGCCGCGGTCTGCACCACGGTCTTGAGCTTGCCGCCGCGGGACGCGGGGATGACGCCGTAGCGGATGACGAAGAAGCGCAGGCCGGTGATGCCCCATTCACGGACCAGGATCACCAGGGTGATCCACCACGGCAGTTCGCCCAGAACCGACAGCATGACCAGGGCAGACCCGGTAAGGAGCTTGTCCGCGATGGGATCGGCAATCTTGCCGAAGTCCGTGACGAGGTTCCGGCTCCTGGCGATGTCGCCGTCGAGCTTGTCTGTGTAGATTGCGACGGCGAACGCCAGCACCGCCGCCCAGCGCCACAGCCCGGACTCGCTGCGCAGGCCGGGCGCATCGGCCAGGAGGAACCAGACGAAAAACGGCACCAGCGCGATGCGGAGCATGGTCAGGACGTTGGGGAGGTTCCAGACCCCGGCACGGCCTGGGCCGGCGGCGGTTGCATCGGTGCTAGTCACGTTCTTAGGCTACCGTCTTTGGGGCTAGCGTCCGGTGAGGGACCAGGCGTCTTCGGACCCGTCGTCGTCTTCGCCGTAGCCCCCGGGTGCCGTATCCGACCCGTCGTAATATTCGACGTTCTGCTTTCGCTGGTCCAGGTCCGCCGCCACCAGGTCCTCGGCATAGCCGCCCTGGGCGATGTTCGCATTGGCGTTGTCACTCAGGGCGGCGGTCTGTGCGTCCGCCGAGGCCGGAGCCTCCTGGCCCTTCATGGCTGCGAGGACGGCAGCGAGGTCATCCGGCTTCACCAGCACGTCGCGGGCCTTCGATCCTTCGGAGGGTCCCACCACTCCCCTGGACTCCAGCAGGTCCATGAGGCGGCCGGCCTTCGCAAACCCGACGCGCAGCTTGCGCTGAAGCATGGACGTGGAGCCGAACTGGGTGGTGACCACAAGTTCGGTGGCCTGCAGCAGCACCTCGAGGTCGTCCCCGATGTCGTCGTCGATCTGCTTCTTTTCCGCCTCGGGAGCGACGTCGTCACGGTAGACGGCCTGGAGCTGTCCCTTGACGTGCTCCACCACCTTGTGGATTTCGGATTCCGTCACCCAGGCGCCCTGGACGCGCATCGCCTTGGAAGCACCCATGGGCAGGAAGAGGGCGTCGCCCTGGCCAATCAGTTTTTCGGCTCCGGGCTGGTCGAGGACCACGCGGGAGTCGGTCACGGAGGACGTCGCAAACGCCATGCGGGAGGGCACGTTGGCCTTGATCAGGCCGGTCACCACGTCTACTGAGGGCCGCTGGGTGGCCAGGACCAGGTGGATGCCGGCGGCACGGGCCAGCTGGGTGATGCGGACGATCGAGTCTTCAACGTCGCGCGGCGCCACCATCATGAGGTCGGCGAGTTCGTCCACGATCACCAGCAGGTATGGGTAGGGACGGATGACCCGCTTGGAGTCCACGGGCGGCTGGACCTTGCCGGCGCGCACCGCTTTGTTGAAGTCGTCGATGTGCTTGAACCCGTAGTTGGCGAGGTCGTCGTAGCGGGCATCCATCTCACGGACCACCCACTGCAGGGCCTCCGCCGCTTTCTTGGGGTTGGTGATGATGGGCGTGATGAGGTGCGGGACGCCTTCGTAGGCGGTCAGTTCCACGCGCTTGGGGTCCACCATCACCATGCGCACCTCGTCCGGGGTGGCGCGCATGAGGATGGAGGTGATCATGGAGTTCACGAAGGATGACTTACCGGCACCGGTGGCGCCGGCCACCAGGAGGTGGGGCATCTTGGCCAGGTTGGCCACGACGTAGCCGCCTTCCACGTCCTTGCCGACGCCCATGACCATGGGGTGGTCGGTCCGGCGGGCGTTCTGGCTGCGGAGGACGTCGCCGAGGGAGACGGTCTCGCGGTCAGTGTTGGGGATTTCGATGCCGATGGCGGACTTCCCCGGGATGGGGCTCAGGATTCGGACGTCGCTGGAGGCCACGGCATAGGAGATGTTCTTGGACAGTGCCGTGACCCGCTCCACCTTGGTGCCGGGCGACAGTTCGATTTCGTACCGGGTGACGGTGGGGCCGCGGCTGAAGCCGGTCACCTGGGCCTCGACGTTGAACTGCTGGAGGGTGTCGGTCAGGGCAGCGACGACGGCGTCATTGGCTTCGGTGCGTTCCTTCGGGATGGATCCCGGCGTCAGGTAGTCCGAAGCAGGCAGGGTGTAGGTGACGTCGCCGGCAAGGGACAGCTGCTCGGTGCGCTGCGGGATGGGAACCGGCGGCGGCGCGGGAGCCACCGGCGTCGAGGGCACGGACGGTACGGCCGAAGCCGGCGGGCGGCCCGGAGCGGGAGTACCGGGAGCGGGCATGCCGGGCGTGATCAGCGGAATCGCTTCGGTGGCGTTCTCCGCTGCGGCCGCGGAGGCGCCGAGGCCCTGGGCCGCCTTGATCTTTTCGACGGCGATCTCCGCCTGGGTGGGCCGGCGGACGCCGGGCGCGGGACGCGGCGGCTGCGGCTCGTCGTCGTCGTCGTCATCGATGACGGCGTGCTCGAAGGCTTCGTCGCCCACGTAGCCTTCCAGGCCGGCGTCGGGCTCTTCGTCCTTGCCGAACAGGCGGCGCTTCTTCTTTTTGGGTGCGGCGGGAGGTGTGCGCTCCAGGTAGCTGCGGTCGTGTGTGTCCTTGGACTGCTCGTGGTCCATCAGGTCGATGCCCATCAGGTGCTCGTAGGCTCCGCGCAGCCGCCGCGGGATGGCCGTGAACGGCGTGGCGGTGATGATCAGCAGGGACACGAAGGCAAGGAGTCCGTAGAGAACCAGCGGGACGGCGGCGTGGATGGCCGCGAGCGGGGTGGCTGCCAGGAAGCCCAGCATTCCGCCGGCCTGGCGCAGGCCGTCAAAGCCTTGGGCCACGGTGGGCTGGCCGCCCAGGACGTGGGCAAGGCCGCAGCCGGCGAATGTCATGACAAGGAAGCCGATCCCCACCCTGTTGTTGCCGCGCCCGTCGGAGGGCTGCCGGAACAGCCTGAAGGCGCAGACGAACAGCATCAGCGGGAGCAGCAGGGACATCCAGCCGAAGGTGCCGTTGACCACGGCGTAGACAGCATCCGGGAACCAGCCTGTCAGGCCCCACCAGGCGAAGGTGGCGATGAAGACGCCGAGGGCAAGGTTGAACAGTGCGGCACCGTCGCGCCGTTCCTCGGCGGGAAGGTCGCTGACGTCGTGGCCGATGCGGCGGATTCCCCCGCCCACCAGGTGTCCGATGGCCAGCCAGGCGCCGCCCACCACCCGCAGCAGCCACGGCTGGTGGTGTTCGACGGCGGGAAGCTGCCGGGTGCGGGCCGTACTGGAGGAGCCCCCGGACCTGCTGGATTTGGCTGCTGCCGACCCGGAACCGCGGCCTGTGGACGCGGCGGATTTAGTGCCGGAGCTGCCCCTGGCTGTTCCACTGCGCGCGGAAGTAGTACGTGTGGCCATGATAGCCACGCTACCGGAACCGGGCCGGAATTCCGCGGATTTCCGGGCGG
>NZ_JARHXQ010000256.1:0-9719 GCF_029222765.1 Arthrobacter sp. Cr_A7
GGCCGCCGTCGTGCGTGTCCCCCAGGGGATGCGCCCGACGGCGGCCGCCGCTTTTAATCCCGCCGCGCCCGGGTAGGTCAGCCGCGCTCGGCGATCTTCTTGACGTCCGCCACGAGCATGTCCCACATGCCCTGGGCGTGGGCGGCCGCCTCTTCGGTGGCGTTGTTGTCCTGGCTGAGGGTGAGCCTGGTGGCGCCGCCCTGGTCCTCGAGGGTCCAGGTCAGGGTGTGGTAGTTTTCCGGCTTGTCCTCTTCGCCGCCGAGCGGGCTGAAGTGCGTATGGACAAGCCGTTGGCCGGGCTCCACCTCGAGGATGTAGCCCTTGTCCTCATAGGCCTTGCCCTCCCACTCGCCGCGCCACACGATGGGTCCGCCAACGGTCCAGTCCGTTACCAGGTCCGCGCCGAACATAAACTCCTTGACGGCCCCCGGGTCGGTAATGACATCCCAGACATGGCTCGCCGGAGCGCCGATCACGGTGGACGACGTTGCCACATGGTTTCCCGGCATCAGCCAGCCTTCTTCGCGGTAAACAGCAGGTACTCCCACTCCATCTGGAACGGCGAATCGCCGTGCGCGTCCCCGAAGGAATCAGCCAGCTCCGTGAGGGCCTGGTCCAGTGCTTTGACCTTGTCCGGGTCCTCGCCGATGAACTTGTACACCGAGATGGTGGGTCCGTAGTGGGACTTGAAATAGCGGACAAAATCGGCCGGCTGATGGAAGCTGCGGACTGCCAGCGTCTGCTTGCGCGCCTTAGCCTCGGTAACCCTGTCCCCCAGCAGTTCCCGGACGTGCTCCTCGCTCCCCCACAGCGGTGCGGGCTGGGCACCGGGCGGGGGCGGCGGGGCGAAGGGCTTCATGGTGGCGAACATCTTGCCAATGAACCCTTCCGGGGTCCAGCTCAGCAGGCCGATGGTGCCGCCGGGCTTGCAGACCCGGACCAGTTCGTCGGCAGCAGCCTGGTGGTGCGGCGCGAACATGACGCCGAGGCAGGACATCACGACGTCGAACCCGGCCTCGCCGAACGGCAGGGCCTCGGCATCCGCCTCCTGCCAGTCCAGGCTCACTCCCCGGTTTGCGGCCTCGCGGCGCCCGGCCTCGAAAAGCTCCGGCGTGAGGTCGCTGGCCACCACCTTGGCGCCCATCATCGCGGCCGGAATTGCCGCGTTACCGGAGCCGGCTGCCACGTCCAGCACACGGTGGCGGGACGTGATTCCGCAGGCTTCCACCAGGATGGCGCCCAGTTCCAGCAGCATCTCGTCCGCCAAGGCCGGGTAGTCCCCGGACGCCCACATGGCCCGGTGCTTCTGCTTCAGCGCCCGGTCCGCCTCCGCCGTATCCGTCTGATCGTTCATGGTCCGCGCTCCTTTACTGGCCGCTCAGGTGTCAGCACGCTGTGGGCACAGCGGAGGCTGCGATGCGACTCATTGTGGACGCGCAGTAGCCCGCTGTAAAGATCGCACTGCTTCCAGGGCTGACCCAGGTGGATCGGGGGCCCGTTGGGCAGTCCCCTTCTGGTCCCGCGAGCGTGCTGCCCGGATCCCGGATCAGGCCGGCTTGCGGGCCCTGGTGGAGGTGGACTTCGCGGCAGGTTCAGCGGAGGCTTTGCCGGACGCCGTCTTGCTGGCGGTCTTGCTTGCCGTGGCCTTGGTGGCGGTCTTTGTCCCGGTGGATTTCGTGGCTGATGACTTCGCGGCGGTGGACTTCGTTTCGTCCGACTTGGCAGCGGTGGATTTTGCTGCCGTGGTCTTGGCGGTCCCGGCTTTGGCAGCCGTGGACTTTGTGGCCGGCTTTGATGCCGTGGAGGTGGTCCCGGCTTTGGCTGCCGCCGTCTTTGTTCCGGAGGCCCGGCGCGCGGGCTTGGCCTCCTCCTCGCCGCTGTCCTCCTCCTCATCGGACTCTCCGCCGGATTCATCGTCGGATGAGGCAGCCGCCCCGGCGCCGCGCTTCCGGTCCAGGCTCCGTTTCAGGGCTTCCATCAGGTCAATGACTTCGCCCTTGCCGCCTTCGCCTTCCTCCACGCCAAAGGTTGCCTCCGTATCCAGGGCGTCGCCCTGCTCGAGTTTGGCCTCGATCAGCTGGCGCAGCTGCACCTGGTACTCGTCCGTGAAGGAGACGGGATCGAAGTCGGCCGCCATAGACTCCACCAGCGCGGCTGACATCTCGCGCTCCTGGGGTGAAATCTTGACGGACGTGTCCAGTGCGGGGAAGTTGGCTTCACGCACCTCGTCCGGCCACAGGAGGGACTGCAGCACCAGCACGTCGTCCTTGATCCGGAGTGCGCCCAGGCGTGTCTTTTCCCGCAGCGCGAACTGGACTATGGCCACCCGGTCGGTGTCTTCCAGGGCCCGCCGCAGCAGCACGTAGGCCTTGGGCGTCTTGGAATCCGGCTCCAGGTAGTAGCTCTTCTCGAACATCATGGGTTCCAGCTGCTCGGACGGGACGAACTGCACCACCTCGATCTCGTGGCTGTTCTCCGCCGGAATGGACTTGAGCTCGTCCTTGGACAGGATGACCGTCCGGCCATCTTCCTCGTAGGCCTTCTCAATGTCCGAGTAGTCGATGACCTGGCTGCAGACCTCGCACCGGCGCTGGTAGCGGATCCTGCCGCCGTCGGCATTGTGAACCTGGTGCAGACTGATGTCATGATCTTCAGTGGCGCTGTAGACCTTCACGGGCACGTTGACCAGGCCAAACGCGATGGCACCTTTCCAGATGGCTCTCATTCCTACAGTCAACATCAGTCCGGGCCGGAGGTGAAGCCCTATGGCAGCAAGTAAGGAGCGTGTCCGCGTTGCCGGACGTGAACTCACGCTGACCAACCTGGACAAAATCATCTATCCGGAGACCGGCACCACCAAGGCCGACGTCCTTGCCTACTACGCCGCCGTCGCCCACGTCCTGATCCCCGCGGCAGCCGGCAGGCCGGCCACCCGCAAAAGGTGGGTCAACGGAGTGGGCACCGCGGAAAAGCCGGGCGAGGTGTTTTTCCAGAAGAACCTCGAGGACTCCGCACCGGGCTGGCTCCCCCGGGCCGCCATTACCCATAAAGACCGGACCATCCATTACCCCATGGTGAACGACCCCGCCACGCTGACCTGGTTCGGCCAGATCAATTCCCTGGAAATCCACGTGCCGCAGTGGCAGGTGGACTCCCACGGGAACCAGCTGAACCCGGACCGGCTGGTCCTGGACCTGGATCCCGGCGAGGGCGCGGGCATCGAGGAGTGCGTTGAGGTGGCGCTCCTGGCGCGGGCCATCCTGCAGGACGTGGGCATGGACCCGGTACCGGTGACCAGCGGCAGCAAGGGCATCCACCTGTACGCCGCCCTGGACCGCAGCCAGAGCTCGGACCAGATCTCGGCATTCGCCCGGGAACTGGCGCGCGCCCTGGAGGCGGACCATCCGGACCTGGCCGTCAGCGACATGAAGAAAACCCTCCGCAAGGGCAAGGTGCTGGTGGACTGGAGCCAGAACAACGCGGCGAAAACCACCATCGTGCCCTACTCACTGCGCGGCCGCCCCACCCCCATGGTCGCCGCGCCCCGCACCTGGCGGGAAATCAGTTCTCCGGGGCTCAAGCACCTGGATTACAAAGCAGTCCTGCGGCGGGTGCAGGACGGCAAGGACCCGTTTGCCGCCGTCGTCCAGGCCGCGGGCCATCCTTCCGGCGACGCCAGAGGGCACGGGCATGGCGGCGACGTGCACGACGGCAACCCCCGCCTGGGGAAGTACCGCTCCATGCGCGACCCACAGAAGACACCCGAACCGTTCAGCGGCGCGGCAGGCAGCGGCGATGCGTTCGTCATCCAGGAGCACCACGCCAGCCGGCTTCACTTCGACCTCCGGCTGGAGCACGAGGGCGTCCTGGTGTCCTGGGCCCTGCCCAAGGGCGTCCCGGAATCCGGCGGCAAGAACCACCTTGCCGTCCAGACCGAAGACCACCCGATGGACTACCTCACCTTCCACGGCACGATCCCCAAAGGGGAGTACGGCGCAGGCGAGATGACCATCTGGGACACCGGCACCTATGAGCTGCACAAGTGGATCAACGGCCGCGAGGTCATCGTCACCCTCAATGGGTCCGAGGGCGGCGGCCTGGGCGGGACCAAAAAGGTCGCGCTGATCCACACCGGCCGCGGGCAGGGCAAGGACGCCGAAGGGCAGTGGCTCATCCACCTTATGGACACGGAGCATCAACGCGGACGACGGCGGCACGCGGCGCCGCCTCCAGAGCCGCCGGAGGTGCCGGAAGAGGTGCCGGAGGACGTGCCGGATAAGAAGGCGCCGGAGGACGCGCCGGAAAAGAAGGAGGCGCCGGCCGCCGCTTGGCGCCCGAATCTCTCACCCCAGGATTTCGGGCCCATGATGGCCACGTCCGGTGACACCGCCGACCTCCAGGGCAGCAACTGGCAGTTCGAACTCAAGTGGGACGGGGTGCGCGCCATCATGGTCGCGGACGAGACCACTGTGCGCATCTTCAGCCGCAACGGCAACGACGTCACGCGGACCTATCCTGAACTGACCGACCGGCAGTGCTGGCCCGCGCAGCCGTTCGTTGCAGACGGTGAGATCATCGCCGTCGGGCCCGCCGGCAGGCCTGACTTCGGACTGCTGCAAGGCCGGATGAAGCTGACCCGGCCCGCCGACGTCGCGAAGGCACGGATTGCCATCCCGGTCCGGCTGGTGCTGTTCGACCTGCTGTACGACGACGGGACGGACCTCCGGCGGTTGCCGCTCACCAGGCGGCGCCAGAGGCTGGAGCAGTTCTTTCGCCCCTCCGGCTGCCCGGTGGACCTTTCCCTTGTCCTCGAGGACAAGGTTGAACACATCCTGGAAAGCGCCCGGGAGCTGGGCCTCGAAGGCGTGATGGCCAAACGGACGGACAGCCGCTACGTGAGCGGACAGCGGACCCGCACCTGGATCAAGCTCAAGATTGAACAGACCCAGGAAGTGGTGGTGGGCGGCTGGCGGCCGGGCAAGGGCGGGCGCCAAGACACTGTGGGTTCCCTGCTGGTGGGCATCCCTGAAGGGGACAAACTGCAGTACGTGGGCCGGGTGGGCAGTGGGTTCAGCACCCGGGAGCTTGCCGAACTCCGGCAGACGGTGGAGCGCCTCGCGAGGAAAACCTCACCGTTCCATGACGTCCCGCGCCCCGACGCCGCGGACGCCCACTGGATTGCCCCGCAGCTCGTGGGTGAGGTGACCTACAGCGAGTGGACCGGTCCCGGGCGGTTGCGGCACCCGGTATGGCGGGGCTGGCGGCTCGACAAGGAACCGTCCGAGGTGGTGCGCGAAGCGTGAGCCGGGCTTTCGACGCACACCTTCATCCGTGACGCGGAAATTGCCTGGCGACCACCACATAGTGGGGTCGCCAGGCAATTTGCGTGTCGATGGTTATTCAGGGTGTCGCCAGCGCGATCGTTGTCCGGGCCAGGTCAGGACGAGTGCGGCATCTGCGGCCGGCTGGTGCGGTGAACGGCCGTCACTGCGGCTTCGTGGCCCATCCTGCCAAGGCCGGAGCCGCGTTCCTTCGGGTGCCGCCGCTTTCCGTTGCCATCCGGCCACGCGTTCTGCTGCGGCATTCCGGTTGCACCGGCCACTGCGGGACCAGGCAGGTCCGGAGTGTTCATCGCCGCCGCCAGGTGGTCGGCAAGCTCGGGTTTGATGTGTGATGTACGGACTTTGTCAGCCATGTGATCTTCCTTTCCGCGATGAAACGAAGTGTTGCCCGTTGCCGCCACGGGGGCGTCCGGGGATCGCTGAAAATGCCAGCGGACTGTAAAGCGCACCGTGCCCAGCAAGTGTTGCGGGCCTGACCGGAGGGGCGGGGCACAGCCGGACCCTGTCCGGCCGCACGCATCCGCCTACTCAAAAAGAAGGATTCCCATTGCTCCACCATAGGCACCGAGCAGCCACCTGTGAACCCCTTGGCCCGAGGACGGAAAAGAAGGCCGACGGCGGTCCTTGAGGCCCGCGCCACGATGCCGCTGCGGGGACGGAAGGGAGGCACGGAGACTGCGTGAGGACGCTCACTTTTGGCGGCGGAGTACCCGCAAAAAGCATCCCAAACCGGGTTGCAGCCAAAAAAATTCGGTAACGATCCGTGCCGGCGGGCCCCACCCCTGTAATGACGCGGGAAAAGGCGGGAAACCAATGTGGGAAAAGTCAGCGCAAACGGCCCCAAAAGAGCTGATCCTACGGCATTTCGGGCGGGGAAGCCATGGTTTTCGCGTAAAATTGAAGGCCTGCCCGGAGCGGGGCAGCTACAAGTCGCAAGCAAATGACCTCCACAGGAGTTGCCCAAATGCCCACAGACCGAAGCATGACCGACTCTTCAGCAGGCGCCAGGAACGCCAGCGGAACAGACCAGGCAGCCGTCACGGCTGCCAAGAAGCCCCGGCGGCTGCCACGCCGCCGGCTCAAGGAATCCGATGTCAACGTCGTGAACCAGCCGATGCTCAAAAAAGCACTCGGCGGCACCATCGTCGGCAACACCATGGAATGGTACGACGTAGGCGTTTTCGGCTACCTCATCACCACCATGGGGCCGGTCTTCCTGCCGGAATCCGATCCCACAACGCAGACCCTGTTCCTGCTCGGAACCTTCGCCGCCACGTTTATCGCCCGCCCTCTGGGCGGCGTGATCTTCGGCTGGATGGGCGACAAAATGGGCCGGCAGAAGATCCTTGCCGCGACCCTCATGCTGATGGCCGCGAGCACCTTCGCGATCGGCCTCCTGCCCGGCTACGCCCAGATCGGCCTGTGGGCCGCCGGCCTGCTGGTGCTGCTGAAAATCGTGCAGGGCTTCTCCACGGGCGGCGAATACGCCGGCGCCACCACGTTCGTCAGCGAGTACGCGCCGGACAAGCGCCGCGGGTTCTTCGCCAGCTTCCTGGACATGGGCAGCTACCTGGGCTTCGCCCTGGGCGCGGCCCTGGTCTCTGCCCTCCAGCTCACCCTGGGACAGGCTGCCATGGAGGAGTGGGGCTGGCGCATCCCGTTCCTGATTGCCGGTCCGCTGGGCCTGGTCGCCATTTACTTCCGCAGCAGGATCGAAGAATCCCCCCAGTTCCAGGCCACCCTGGATGCCCAGGAGGACATCGCCAAGAATGCTGCCGCCTCCGACGAGGCCGCGGCCAAGGGCCCGGTGGGCATCGTCAAGGCCTACTGGCGCTCCATCATCGTGGCCATGATCCTGGTGGCCGCCGCCAACACGGCCGGTTACGCCCTCACCTCCTACATGCCCACGTACCTCACAGAGGCCAAGGGCTACGACGAAGTGCACGGCACCCTGCTGACCATTCCCGTCCTGGTGGTCATGAGCCTCTGCATTCCGCTGACCGGCAAGCTGTCCGACCGGATTGGCCGCAGGCCCGTCCTGTGGATCGGCGCCTTGAGCACGGTGGTCCTGGCAACGCCGGCCTTTCTGCTGATCGGCATCGGTGAGATCTGGTCCACCCTTGCCGGCCTCGCCCTGATCGCCTTCCCGGTGACCTTCTACGTGGCCAACCTGGCCTCCGCCCTGCCGGCGCAGTTCCCCACGTCCAGCCGCTACGGCGCCATGGGCATCGCCTACAACTTCTCGGTGGCGATCTTCGGTGGGACCACGCCCTTCGTTGTTGCCGCCCTGATCAGTGCAACCGGGAACGACATGATGCCCGCCTACTACCTGATGGGCACGTCCCTGGTGGGTGCGGTGGCTATCTACTTCCTGAAGGAATCAGCGCAGCGTCCGCTGCCGGGTTCCATGCCCAGCGTTGACACCCAGGCGGAAGCCCGGGAACTGGTGGCCACCCAGGACGAGAACCCGCTGATCGACCTGGACCAGCTGCCGTTCGAAACGCAGGACGTCACGGACGCCCGTGCGGCCGACAAGGTTCCGGCCGGGGTCTAGATTTCCGGCGGAGCCAGGCGCGTCTTGTAGCCCACGCTTCCAAGGCCCGTCCGGCATGTTTCCTTGGGGGAAGCATGCAGGGCGGGCCTTTGCCGTACCGCTTTTTCATTGCCCCGCGGCGGGACAGGCAGGCCTGTGTGCTGGCCCGGCCCTCTCCTGGGCCGGCCCATGTCCTTGTGTGTCCGTGGAGCGCCGAAGGATATGACTCCGTTCAGGCCGTCCGGCAATAATTTTGGGGGGCCGGCAAAGGGCCCGGACAACAACGGCGGGGATGGTGCGGGATGAAACGGGTGGTTGAGCAGGTCCGCGCCCTCCACCGGCTGGAGCCTGCCAACAATGACCACCTCGCGGCGCTCCGGGTGGCCGCCAGCGTGGCAGTCCCTTCGCTGCTGCTTCTGGTTGCCGGCCGGCCGGACCTCATCATCTATGCCGTGTTCGGGGCACTTACGGGTATGTACGGGCGGAACGAGCAGCATCAACTGCGGCTCCGCCACCAGGCCCAGGCCGCACTGGTGCTCCTGTCCGGCGTAGGCGTGGGCGTGTTCCTGTCCGTCAACCATCTTCACTCCTGGTGGCTGGTGGCTGTTGAAGCCGTGCTTGCCGGGGTGGGATCCGTGTATTCCGACCGGGTGCGGCTCAAGCCCAACGGCCCGTTCTTCGGCATCCTCGCGCTGGGCGCCTGCGCCTCCGTCCCCACGGTGGTTCCCTGGTACGTGGCCATGCTGATTGCCGCAGGCAGTGCCGCGTTCTCCGTGGCGGTGGGTTTCAGCGGCTGGCTGCGCCGGCGGTCCTGGCAGCGCGGCGCGGCGAGGAATCCGGGTTCGGCCGGGCGCCGGGACGTGATGCTGCACGCCGCCAGGTATGTGCTGGCGGTAGGGGCTGCGGGTTCGCTGGGCGTGCTCAGCGGCAGCGGCCACCCGCACTGGGCCATGGCGGCGGCTGCCGTCCCGCTGGCCGGGGCAGACCTCCCCAGCAGCGTCCGCCGCGGCGTCCACCGCATCGTGGGGACCTTCGTGGGGCTGGCGGTCACCGCCGTCGTCATTCTCCCTGAGCCATGGACCCTCACTGGGCTTTTCCCCGGGCAGCAGGCCATCCTGCTGGCGCTGCTGGTGATCCTGTTCCAGTTCACCACTGAGCTGTTCATGGCCCGCCATTACGGCTTTGCCATGGTCTCTTTCACACCCGTCATCCTGCTGATGACACAGCTTGCCGCACCCATCGACCCTGCCCTCCTGATCCTGGAGCGTGGCGTGGAAACGCTGGTGGGCGCCCTGGTGGGAATCCTGGTGGTGGTGGCCGTGCGGCGGGCGGGGTCGCGGAGCCCTGCGGCCCTGCTGGGACGGGCTCCCCTGTTGGGGCGCCTCCCCTTATTTGGGCGTGCGGGGAGGCCCCGCCACTAGCTTGGCGGGAGCTACGCGCGCCACCGCGGCCACCACCTTGTACCGCTTGGACGGGATGGACACCGCCCGTCCGCGTTCGTTGTCGGCAAGGCCTTCGCGGACCACACGGCCGGCGTGCAGCCAGGCCCACGACGGCGCCACGGATTTGTCCATGCCCATCCGGTCGTGGAACTCGGTGTGGGTGAAGCCGGGGCACACCGCCGTGACCTTGATGCCCTGCTTGCGGTAGGCGAGGTTGGCCCACCGGCTGAAGCTCACCAGCCACGCCTTTGCCGCCGAGTACGTGCCCCGGGGCAGGAACGCGGCAATGCTGGCCACGTTGATGATCCGGCCCTCGCCGCGCTCCAGCATGCCTTTGAGGGCAGCGTGCGTGAGCACCATGGCCGTTTCGCCGTGCAGCTTCAGGTGCTTTTTCTCCTCGGT
>NZ_JARHXQ010000257.1:0-10344 GCF_029222765.1 Arthrobacter sp. Cr_A7
GGCCGCCTTGGGCGTGAAGGTCCAGGTGCCGGGATGGATCCGGAATTTGCGCGTCGCTGCGTTGTCGGCCGGGCCGCCGTTGGCATCCACTCCGCCCGCTGCGGCAGCAGCCCCGCCTTCCGCAGCGGAACGTACGACGGCGGCATCCGCCGTCGGGCCCTTGACTCCGTACGTGCCATACGGCAGCCGGACAACCGCGGCGACCCCAGCGGGGACCGTGCACTCGAGGTGCACATTGCCCGGCGCGGGCGTCCTGTCGGGCGTCGGAACCATCAGGAAATTCGAACCATTAGGAGATCGGGATCTCGAACGCGGTGGGGGCCGAGACCGCCCAGGGCAGCCCGAGCTCGCTGAAGGTGGCGTGCTGCCGGCCTGCCCGCTCCAGGGCCTCCTCGATGTCAACCACGACGGCGTGGGCTGCTTCGCCGTCGCCCTCCCACCGCACGAAGGCGTTGTCGATGGGCGCGGGCAGCGGTGCGGTGCGGATGGCCTCGAGGACGAGCATAAAAGCGCCGCTGTCCACGAGGGAGCTGATCAGCGGGGCGCCGCTGTTCCGGTGTGCCAGGAGGTTCTCCGTCAGGTCGTCCCGGCCGAATGTCTCCTCGGCCCGGCCGGACGACGTCTCGATGGTGAGACGGTCCTCGGTGTAGTGGAACACCGCCGTCCCGGCCGATCCCTGAAGGGTCACGTAGGGTTCCACGGACTCGGCGGCGCAAATTGTGAGTGCGCACGTGATGGGCAGGCCGGCCGCAGTGCGGATGCGGATGACGGAGGTATCGTCCGATTCGATGTCGTTGGCGCGGTACAGTTCGGTCTCCACGGAGGCGACGTCGGCCAAGGTGCGCGCACCGGCAATCCTCAACGCCGTCGCCACCGCGTGGGCCAGGGGGTTGGTGGCGACGCCGTCCACCACGTCAACGCCGTTGATGCTGCGTTTTCCGGCCCACCGTGAGCGCTTGTAATAGGCCTTGTCGCGTACCCAGCGGCCCGTGGCCGAGATGCCCTGCAGGGTGCCGATGGTGCCGGCTTCCAGCAGGTCCTCGATGGCCTGCAGGGCATGCGAGCCGAGGCTTTGGAAGCCGATCTGGACGCCCCTGCCGGCGAGGGCAGCGGCATCACGCAGCCTGTTGAAGTCGGCCAGGGATGCCACGGGAGGCTTTTCCAGGTACAGGTCAGCGTCCGTGGCCAAGGCGGCCAGCGCCAGCGGGGCATGCGTCTGGATGGGGGTGGCCACGATGATTATGTCGAGGGCGGGTGATTCCGCGAGCAGCTCAGTGAGCCCCGGAAAGACGGCAGCCTGCGCCGGAACCGATCCGGGTGCCGGCGGCTGCGGATCCGCAACGGCAACGAGTTCGACGGCGCCCGTTGCCTGAAGGCGCTCCAGGTTCCGTAGGTGGTGGGTGCCGAAGCCGTGCACACCTACCAGGGCAACGCGGGCAGTCCCGCCGTTGCCGCCGGCGGAAGCGGCGGCCGGTCCTCCTGCCGGCGCCGGAGTTTCTGCCGGTGCATCCGGCACGTCGGTGCCAGCTGGCGTTCCCATGGTTCTCCATTCTGCCCGGTGGGGGCACCAAAAGTCTGGCGCATGCGAGGTCCAGCAAGCGCTTTCCATCAATCAGTTTGCGCCACGCAGTGGTCCCTCGTCCAGCTAATGTAACGATTCAAAGTCTCGCTTGAGCCTGCCCGGAGGAATTTCTGGACGGCATCCGGAGCAGCTGGGATTTCCTGCCGCTCGCGGAGCCTGGCCTTGCCATGCTGTTCTTCGCGGCGGCGGGGGAAGGCGTGCTTTCGGCAGATGGCTCCGCTCCGGGCTGCGTACCGGAATCTAGTGGTGGAGAAGATCTAGCCCTTTCATTACGGTGGAGGGGTGACGGGCGGGCATTCGAAGACAGAAAGCGGCTGGGTGGACGTGCCCAATGCCAGAATTTATTGGGAAGCTACCGGCGCACCCACGGGCATCCCCGTCCTTTACCTTCATGGCGGCCCCGGCGGTTCCCTTGGTCGAGGGGGCTACCGTAAACGCCACGACTACAACCGGTTCCGGGTTATTGGTCTGGACCAACGCGGTTGTGGCAAAAGCACGCCATTGGTCCAGGACGATCTCGGCCGCCTCCCGGAGAACACCACCCACGCCCTGATCGAAGACATCGAGGCTGTGAGGGAGCACCTCGGTGTAAGCCAATGGATCGTCACCGGCGCTTCCTGGGGCAGCACGCTTGCCCTCGCTTATGCCCTGAAACATCCCTCCCGGGTCCTCGGCATCGCTTTGGTTGCGGTGACAGCAAGCAGCCGGGAAGAGGTTGAATGGATCACGGAAGGAGTGGGACGCATCTTTCCTGAGGCATGGGCTGAATTTTCAGGCGCTGCCCGGGCTGCCCCGGGCGAACGCGTGGTGGAGGCTTACGCCCGCCGGCTTGCCGGCCAGGACCGCGAAGATGCCCGGCTTGCTGCACTGGCTTGGGAGCGTTGGGAATCCACGCACATCTCGCTGGATCCGAACTGGCAGCCGGGCCCGCTGTTTGACGACGAACGGGAGCGCATGACCTTCGCGCTCCTCGTGACGCACTACTGGGCCAACGACGGATTCCTGGCCGGCGACCAGGAAATCATCCCGCGGATTCACGAGCTCAACGGCATCCCCGGTTACCTTATCCACGGGAGGCGGGACATCAGCGGCCCAGCCATTACGGCGTGGCGTTTGCACCAAAGCTGGAAGTCGAGCCGGCTCGTCGTTATCGAGGACGAAGGGCACGGCGGTCCTGCCTCCATGGCGGCATTGTCCACAGCAGTGGACCACATTGCTGCAATGATCTGAGCCTCAGCACGGTACTGCCGCTGTTATGACAATTCCGTGCTCAGCCGATCGGATGGCCCTCCCTGCACGTGCTTATTAGGCCTGAAGCACCACCCGTAGCCATGCCGAAAAGTTAGTCTCCACGATTCACCGCCGCAGGATCAGCTGAGGCCCGGGCATTCGTTGACAGCACCAATGCCCGCTCTTTAGGCTCCTGCCATCGTGAGCCGAAGAGTGCGGGAAGAAGGACCATGAACCAGGGCAAATGGCAGTTGCGGGACCAGCTTGGCCGTCTTGGCTTTGGGGGTACCGGGGTGGGGAACCTGTACCGCGCTATTTCCGATGAGCAGGCTGCCGCGACCCTGGAGGCCGCCTGGGATGCCGGCATCCGTTACTTCGACACAGCTCCCCACTATGGGCTGGGCCTGTCCGAGCGGCGCATGGGACAGGTCGTGGCGGCCAAGCCAAGGGAAGAATTCGTTGTCTCAACAAAGGTGGGCAGGGTCCTCGTGCCGTCGCCGGCAACAAAGGACGCCAGGGATCCGGAGGGCTTTGACGTCCCCGCCGAGTTCCGGCGTGAATGGGATCCTTCGGAAGCCGGGGCAAGGCGCAGCATAGAGCAGTCGTTGGAGCGGCTGGGCCTCGAGTACATCGATATCGCCTATCTGCACGATCCTGATGTGTACAGCATGGAAGATGCGGTGAAGACGGCGCTGCCGGCCCTGGAGAAGCTCCGGGCCGAAGGCCTTGTGCGGGCCATCGGCGTCGGGACCAATACTGCGGGCGCCGCCATGGAGTGCGTGGAAGCGGCGGACCTGGATTTCCTGATGCTGGCCGGCAGGTTCACCATGCTGGAGCAGCCGGGATCCGATGGCCGCCCGGGCGCAGGGCTGCTGGACCGCTGCCTGGAGCTGGGAACCGGAGTGGTGAGCGTGGGCGTCTACAACTCCGGCATCCTGGCCAAACCCGACCTGCCTTCGGATGCCCACTACAACTACTCCCAAGCCAGCGAGGAGATCCTGGAGCGCGCCCGGCTGCTGGCACGCGTCTGCGGCGGACACGGCGTTGAGCTTCCCACCGCAGCCATCCAGTTTCCCTTCCGCCACCCCGCCGTCGTCAACGTCACGGTGGGCGCCAGCAGGCCGGAGCAAATCAGTAACAGCGCCGCGCGCATGTCCGCAGAGGTTCCCCGCGAGCTGTGGCAGGACCTTCAGGAGCGGGGACTGATTCCGGCCTGACCGGCCTGAGGAAGCTCAGCTCTCCGTTGACGCCCCGGCGGCAGCGGTGCTCTGCCGGACCACGAGCTCGGGCGTGAACACCACCGAACGGTGCGTCGGGTTCTGCGACTCAACTTCCTCGGTCAGCAGCTCGATGGCGGTCCGGCCGAGTGCCTCCGTGGGCTGCCTGATGGAGGACAGCGGAACCACCGCCGAGACGGCAAAGTCGATGTCGTCGTAGCCGATCAGCGCAACGTCCTCCGGGATGCGGAAGGTGTGCGTCATGGTGAGGGACTGCATGACGCCCAGGGCCAGAAGGTCGTTGGCGCAGAAAATTCCATCGGGCAAATCCTCCCGGCCGCGTTCCACCAGCATGTTTCCCACGCTGCGGCCGGCAAGGACACTCTGCCCGTCGGAGTTCAGGACCTCCAGCGTGGCGTCCGGTTCCTCCTTCACGGCGCGCTGCGCCCCCTGCAGGCGGTCTGCCACCTGCCGGATGGACGTGGGCCCGCCCACAAAAGCCAGCCGACGTCGGCCGGTGTCCAGCAGGTGCCGGGCAGCGAGGTACCCGCCGGCGTCGTCGTCCACCGCCACGGAACTGAACTTGGACTCATCGGCCAGCCGGTCCACCAGGACCGTGGGCACGCCGCGCTCCCGCAGCAGGTCAAGCCGCTCGGTGACATCGCCCACGGGGGAAATCAGCAGGCCCTGGACCCGCTGCTCCTGGAAGAGGTCAATGTAGTTGGCTTCGCGCGCGGCGTCGTGGCCGCTGTCGCCCAGCAGGACGGCGCTGCCGTTCAGTGCCGCGGCATCCTCCGCGGCCCGCACCACCGACGTGAAGAAGGGGTTGCCCACGTCCAGGACAATCAGCCCTACGGTGCGGCTGTGGCCGGCGCGCAGCTGGCGGGCAGCATCGTTGCGGACAAACCCCAGTTCATCAATGGCCTTCAGCACCCGCTCCTTGGTGCGCTGCGATACCCGGTCCGGGTAGTTCAGCACATTCGAGACGGTGCCTACGGCCACGCTGGCATGGGTGGCGACGTCCTTGATGCTGGCTGAGCGGTTCATGATTCTCCGTGCTGGTGGTCTGCGTGCCGTGCTCCCGGCAGCTCGCGAAACTGCCCGCCGGAATGCTTGACACCTACTCACGTTCAAGAGTACTTTGAATCGTAACAATGAAACGATTCAAAGATTCGCGAGTTCAGGAGAGTTCCAGATGAGGGTGTGCTTCCGCTCCTCCGTCCAGCCGGCGCTGCTGGAGGAATACAAGCGCCGCCACGCTGCCGTCTGGCCGGAGATGCTCCGCGCCCTCAAGGACGCCGGATGGAACAACTACTCCCTGTTCCTGGGGGAGGACGGACTCCTGGTGGGCTACCTGGAGTGCGACGACTTCGAAGCGGCCAGGGCACGCATGGCCCTCACGGACGTGAACGCCCGGTGGCAGGCGGAAATGGCAACACTTTTCGAAGACTCCGGCCAGGCGCCCGACGAGGGGTTCCAGGTCATGGAAGAAGTCTTCAACCTCGACAGCCAGCTCGCGGCCACGGGAACCTCTTCCTCCTGAACCACGCGGGCTGACCCAAACAGGCTCCAGCAGCGGGGCGACCAACAACAGACCCATCACAGACACCGGAAAGAACCATCATGAATGACGTAGCAACGGCGCTGGGCAGGCTCGAGGAGCTTGCCATCGAGGTCCCCTCGTGGGCCTATGGAAATTCAGGCACGCGGTTCAAGGTGTTCGGTACCCCCGGCACTCCGCGCACCGTGCAGGAGAAGCTGGCGGACGCCGCCAAGGTCCACGAACTGACCGGCCTGGCCCCCACCGTGGCCCTGCACATTCCGTGGGACAAGGTGGATGACTACGCCGCACTGAAGGAGTACGCGGCAGGCCTGGGCGTTGGCCTGGGGACGATCAACTCCAACACCTTCCAGGACGATGAGTACAAGTTCGGCTCCCTGACCTCGTCCAATGAAACGGTGCGCCGCCGCGCCATCGACCACCACCTGGACTGCATCGAGATCATGCACGCCACGGGTTCGAAGGACCTGAAGATCTGGCTGGCTGACGGCACCAACTACCCGGGCCAGGACGACATGCGCGGCCGCCAGGACCGCCTGGCCGAATCGCTCCAGGAAATTTACGCAGCCTTGGGCGACGAGCAACGCCTGGTGCTGGAGTACAAGTTCTTCGAGCCGGCTTTCTACCACACCGATGTTCCGGACTGGGGCACGTCCTACGCCCAGACCCTGGCCCTGGGCGAGAAGGCGTTCGTCTGCCTGGACACCGGACACCACGCGCCGGGCACCAACATCGAGTTCATCGTGATGCAGCTGCTGCGCCTGGGCAAGCTGGGCTCCTTTGATTTCAACTCCCGCTTCTACGCCGACGACGACCTCATCGTGGGTGCCGCGGATCCGTTCCAGCTCTTCCGCATCATGTACGAGGTCATCCGGGGCGGCGGCTACGGCAAGGACTCCGGTGTGGCCCTCATGCTGGACCAGTGCCACAACCTGGAAGAAAAGATCCCGGGCCAGATCCGCTCGGTGCTGAACGTCCAGGAAATGACTGCCCGCGCCCTGTTGGTGGACACGGCCGCACTTAACGAAGCACAGCGCGCAGGGGATGTCCTGGCAGCGAACGCAGTTTTCAACGACGCGTTCTACACCGACGTCCGCCCGGTCCTGGCCGAGTGGCGTGAATCCCGCGGCCTGCCCGCGGACCCGCTGGCCGCCTTCAAGGCCAGCGGCTACCAGAAGAAGATCAATGAGGACCGCGTGGGCGGCCAGCAAGCCGGATGGGGCGCATAACCAGCATGAGCAACAAGACCGTTGAAGACCTGATTTCCCGTTCCAACCGCCTGGGCGCGGACAAGCGGAACACCAACTTTGCCGGCGGCAACACCTCCGCCAAGGGCACCGAAAAGGACCCGGTCACGGGCGAGGACGTCCAGCTGCTGTGGGTCAAGGGCTCCGGCGGGGACCTGGGCACCCTGAAGGCCGAAAACCTTGCCGTCCTTCGGCTGGACCGCCTGAACGCGCTGAAGAACGTCTACCCGGGCGTCGAGCGTGAAGACGAGATGGTGGCAGCCTTCGATTACTGCCTGCACGGCAAGGGCGGTGCCGCTCCCTCGATCGATACCGCCATGCACGGCCTGGTGGACGCCGCGCACGTGGACCACCTGCACCCGGACTCCGGCATCGCGATCGCCACGGCCGTGGACGGCGAGGCGCTGACCACCAAGATCTTCGGCAACAAGGTTGTCTGGGTGCCCTGGCGCCGCCCCGGGTTCCAGCTGGGCCTGGACATCGCCGCGATCAAGGAAGCCAACCCGCAGGCCATCGGCACCATCCTGGGCGGGCACGGCATCACCGCCTGGGGCGCCACCAGCGAAGAGGCCGAGCAGAACTCCCTGTGGATCATCGAACAGGCCGAGAAGTACATCCGGGACAACGGCAAGGCCGAACCCTTCGGGTCAAAGCTGCCCGGCTACGGCGCCCTGCCGGAGGCAGAGCGCCGCGCCAAGGCCGCAGCGCTGGCACCCGTGATCCGCGGCCTGGCTTCCACGGACAAGCCGCAGCTGGGGCACTTCAGCGATGACGCCGTCGTCCTTGACTTCCTCGAAGCCGCCGAGCACCCGCGGCTGGGCGCCCTGGGCACCTCCTGCCCGGACCACTTCCTGCGCACCAAGGTCAAGCCCCTGATCCTGGACCTGCCCGCCGACGCCTCGATCGAGGACTCCATCGCCCGGCTGCACGAGCTCCACGCGGACTACCGCGAGGATTACCAGGCCTACTACGACCGCCACGCAGACCAGGACAGCCCGGCCCTGCGCGGCGCCGACCCGGCCATTGTGCTGGTGCCCGGGGTGGGCATGTTCTCCTTTGGCGCCAACAAGCAGACCGCCCGCGTTGCCGGCGAGTTCTACATCAACGCCATCAACGTGATGCGCGGCGCCGAGGCCATCTCCACCTACGCCCCGATCGAGGAATCCGAGAAGTTCCGGATCGAGTACTGGGCGCTGGAGGAAGCCAAACTGGCCCGGATGCCCAAGCCGAAGTCCCACGCCACCCGCATCGCGCTGGTCACCGGCGCCGCCTCCGGCATCGGCAAGGCCATCGCCACCCGCCTCGCCGCGGAAGGCGCGTGCGTGGTCATCGCCGACCTGAACCTCGAGAACGCCGAAAAGGTGGCCGAAGAGCTCGGCGGCCCGGACGTCGCCATCGGTGTCCAGGCCGACGTTACGGACGAAGCCCAGGTGGCCGCCGCCATTGACGCCGCCGTCCTGGCATTCGGCGGCGTGGACCTGGTGGTCAACAACGCCGGCCTGTCCATCTCCAAGCCGCTGCTGGAAACCACCGAGAAGGACTGGGACCTGCAGCACAACGTCATGGCCAAGGGCTCGTTCCTGGTGGCCAAGGCCGCCGCCAAGGTCATGATCGCGCAGGGCCTGGGCGGGGACATCATCTACATCTCCTCCAAGAACTCCGTGTTCGCCGGCCCCAACAACATCGCCTACTCGGCCACCAAGGCAGACCAGGCCCACCAGGTGCGCCTGCTCGCGGCCGAACTGGGCGAGTACGGCATCCGCGTCAACGGCATCAACCCCGACGGCGTGGTCCGCGGCTCCGGCATCTTCGCCGGCGGCTGGGGCGCCAAGCGCGCCGCAGTGTACGGCGTGGACGAGGAGAAACTGGGCGAGTACTACGCCCAGCGCACCCTGCTCAAGCGCGAAGTCCTGCCCGAGCACGTGGCCAACGCCGCCGCCGTGCTCACCAGCAACGAACTGTCCCACACCACCGGCCTGCACATCCCCGTGGACGCCGGAGTGGCCGCAGCCTTCCTGCGATGAGCGGGCAGGTTCAGGGTGTCGACGGCGGCAAGGTGTTCGCCGCCGTCGACATCGGCGCCTCCTCCGGGCGGGTCATCCTCGGCCGGGTGGCTGCCGGTGGCACCGCGACGGAAGGGGCTGTGCAGCTCGAGGTGGTCCACCGCTTTCCCAACGGTGTTGTGGAGATCGACGGCGGCCTCCGCTGGAACTTCGACGCGCTCTTCGCGGAGGTGCTTGAGGGGCTCCGGGCCGCTGCAACCGTCGCCGCAGCCCAGGGCGAGCAGGTAGCCAGCATCGGCATCGACACCTGGGCCGTGGACTACGGCCTGGTTGACGCCGGCGGAAAGCTGACGGCCCAGCCGTTCAGCTACCGGGACGACCGAAGCCGAGCCGCCGTCGAGCCTGTACACCGGAAGCTGGACCCCGCGCGGCTGTACGGCACCACCGGCCTGCAGTTCCTGCAGTTCAACACCATCTACCAGCTCGCCACCGAACCGGACCTGGAGGGGCTGCAGGCGCTCCTCATCCCGGACCTGATCGCGTTCCTCCTGACCGGGCAGCGCCGGACCGAGGCCACCAACGCCTCCACCACCGGCCTGTTCGACGCCGTCGCGGGGGAGTGGGCCACCGAGTTCCTCACCGCCCTGGGCCTGCGGAAGGACCTGTTCCCGCCGCTGATCCAGCCCGGTGAATCCTTCGGGGTCCTCCTGCCGGAGATCGCGTCCCAGGTGGGGCTCCCGCAGGACACGACAGTGGTGGCCGTCGGCTCGCACGACACCGCCTCCGCCGTCGCCGCCGTCCCGGCGCAGGAAGAGGACTTCGCGTACATCTCCTCCGGCACCTGGTCCCTGGTGGGGCTGGAGCTGAAGCACCCCGTCCTCACCGAGGCCAGCCGGGAAGCGAACTTCACCAACGAACGCGGCGTGGACGGCACCATCCGCTACCTGCGCAACATGGGCGGACTGTGGCTCCTGTCCGAGTGCCAGCGCACCTGGGCGGCCGAAGGATTCCGGCCGGAGCTTCCGGCGCTGCTGGAAGCGGCCGCCGCGCTGCCCCCGGGCGGACCGCAGATCAACCCCGACGACCCCTACTTCATTGCGCCGGACAACATGCCGGACCGGATCCGGGCAGCGGTCCGCCGCACGGGCGAGGTGCTGCCGAACGATCCGGCCGCCATCACCCGCTGCATCATGGACAGCCTCGCCACCGGCTACGCACGCACCATCCGTGACGCCGAACGCCTGGCCGACCGCTCCGTGGACGTGGTGCATGTGGTGGGCGGCGGCTCCCAGAACCGGCTGCTCTGCCAGCTCACCGCGGACGTGACCGGCAAGAAAGTAATCGCAGGACCGGTGGAAGCCACTGCCCTGGGCAACGTCCTGGTGCAGGCCCGGGCGGCCGGTGCGGTGTCCGGCGGACTGACCGAGCTGCGGAGCCTGGTGGTGCGGTCACACCAGCTGCAGACGTTCACCCCGGAGCTGTCGCGCCTGTAGGTCCTGCACAG